>JALVHV010000073.1 GCA_027028845.1 Pyrodictiaceae archaeon
TTGGGCGTATGAGCTTGGGTCTTGAGGGATATACTGGTATTGCACGTAGGCTTCTCGAAAATGCTGGTGCAAAAATAGGTGACTACATAAGGATAAGGAGGAGTGATGGACGAGAATTTAGAGGAGTCCTAATGCCCCGCTATAGCATTGTCTCGCGCCCCATCATTGTCGTCAAGCTCGATAATGGGTATAACGTAGGTGTAAAAATCGACGAGAACACTGTGGTAGAGGTTATTAAGACCAAGGAGGCCTTGCTAGAAGAGGCTAAGCAGGGCGCACCTGCGGTAATTCCTCTTTTAGAGGAAAAACCAAGACCTGGAAAGAGACCCAAGGTAACGATACTAGGAACTGGCGGTACTATTGCTAGCCGTATCGAGTATGAGACCGGTGCCGTGAAGCCCGCTTTTAGTGCACGTGATATACTCGATGCCGTACCGGAGGTTGGTTTCATAGCTGACATAGACGCTGAAGTCGTTATGAATATACTTAGCGAGAACATGAACCCAACACTCTGGGAGAAGATAGTTAACGTTGTCGCGGAGAAGATAGAGGAGGGTGTTGACGGCATAGTTATAGCTCATGGAACTGATACCATGGCTTATACTGCTGCTGCGCTAAGCTTCGCGCTGAGAGGGTTGCCGATACCAGTAGCGCTTGTAGGCGCACAGAGGAGCAGTGATAGGCCGAGCAGCGACGCAGCATTTAATCTCATATCAGCTGTACTAGTGGCTGCTCAAGCACCTTTTGCTGAAGTAACCGTTGTCATGCATGGCACAATTAGCGATACTTATGCCTTGGCGCATCGTGGTACAAAGGTCCGGAAGATGCATACAAGTAGGAGGGACGCGTTCCAGTCAATTAATGCACGGCCCCTGGCCAAGGTTTATCCATTTGAGAGGAAAATAGAGCTACTGCGCCCACCGCTGCGCAGGCGCGGCGAGGAGGAACTAAGAGTCGCTAATGGGTTCGAGAAAAAGGTGGCACTGATAAAGTATTATCCTGGCATGGATCCCGAGATAATAGACTTCCTAATCGATAGAGGATACAGAGGAATAGTCCTTGAGGGCACTGGTTTAGGGCATGTAGGTGAGCAGCTCCTAGATAGTCTTAAGAGGGCCTATGAAAACGAAGTAGTAGTAGTAATGACCTCGCAGACTCTCTTCGGCAGAGTAAACATGAACGTGTACATTACCGGGCGGAAGCTATTAGCTGCAGGTGTTGTTCCCGGGGACGATATGCTTCCGGAGACCGCGTTTGTTAAACTATCCTGGATACTTGCTCACACAGATTCTTTTGAAGAAGCTCGTAGGCTCGTACGCGAGAACTTGGCTGGCGAAATCGAGTATAGGCATACAATTGACCTTTACCCGAGGTGGCCTCATTGATCGAGAAGAGAGTGGACCCGGCAAAGTATGATCCCCGAGAGCTTGGGCTAAAAGTAGGGCTTGAGATACACCAGCAACTCAACACAAGGCATAAGCTCTTCTGTGGATGTCCCACCGAGCTAATACACGAGGAGACAGGGCACGAGGTAGACGAGTTCATAAGGCAGCTTAGGCCGACTCGTAGCGAGCTAGGAGAGGTCGACATAGCCGCTCTCTTCGAGTGGCGCAAAGGGAGGCTATACCATTATCATGCCCCGCGGGAATCTGTCTGCCTTGTTGAGGCTGACGAGGAGCCTCCTCACGAGCTTAATAGAGAAGCACTCCTCATTGGCTTAGCAGTCGCTCTTGCACTAAAGTCCTCCCCCGTTGACGAAGTCTACGTTATGAGGAAGATAGTTATTGACGGCTCTAATACGACTGGCTTCCAACGAACAGCCATAATAAGCCTTGGAGGAGAAATAGAAATACCAAGCGGCAAGAAGATAGGCATACAGACCATAGCCATCGAGGAAGACGCTGCCAGGAAAATACGCGAAGAAGGCCGATATACTCACTACATGCTTGACAGGCTTGGGATACCATTAATAGAAATCTCGACCGCACCAGATATAGAGACTCCTGAGGAAGCATATGAGGCAGCTCTGACCATAGGCCAGCTTCTCCGGCTCACCAAGAAGGTAAAACGGGGAATAGGCACCATTAGGCAGGACCTCAACGTGTCTATAAGAGGAGGTGTAAAGACCGAAATCAAGGGTGTACAACGACTAGATCTATTACCTAAGATTGTACTCTACGAGGCCATTAGGCAGAAGAGGCTACTCGAGATCAGAGATGAGCTAAGGAACCGGGGGGTAAAAGAAGAGGACATAATGCGCCAAGGAATAGTTGATGTAACCCATGTATTCAAGAATACTAGGTCAAAGGTAATAAGAAGAGCACTAAGAAGCGGTGGCAAGGTACTAGCAGTGAAACTACCCGGCTTCGCAGGCTTGCTAGGCGTAGAGGTTCAGCCTGGCAGGAGATTCGGTACAGAGCTAGCTGATTATGCAAGATTCTGGGGCGGTGTTGGTGGTCTCTTCCATACGGATGAGTTACCAAATTATGGCATATCCCAGGACGAGGTCGATAAACTATATGAAGTACTTAACGCCGATAAGGAGAGAGACGCAATAGTAATTGTAGCAGATAGAGAGGATAATGCTAAGAAGGCCCTAAAGGCCGTGCTCGAGCGCGCTGCCTATGCCCTCCACGGCGTACCAAAGGAGACACGCGCTGCAAGGGACGACGGCACTACGAGGTTTATGCGACCACAGCCCGGCTCTGCCAGGATGTATCCGGAGACCGATATACCGCCTATTGAGGTCACAGACAAGCTCCTGGACGAGGCACGTAAACTTGTTCCGCCAAAGCCCCAGGAGAAACTAGAAGCTCTCATAAGGAGATACAAGCTAAGCCCAGAGCTGGCTAAGCAAATAATTCGCGATGTAAGACTCGATTTATTCGAGGAACTTGCAGAGAAATATGGCTCCAAGGTATCGCCATCTTACATAGCATCTATATTCACGAACATAATAAGAAGCCTATCTAGAGAAGGCGTTGATATAGAGAACATACATGATTATCATATAGAAGAGATTGTAGCCGCGATAGCCAAGGGTAAGCTACCCAAGGATGCTGTTCCCGATGTATTGGCCTATTTAGCGAAGAATCCCGATAAGCACGTTGAGGACGCGGTAAAGGAGCTAGGGATAACAGTTATAGATAAGCAAGTGGTTGAGGAGATAGTCTCTAAAATAGTCAATGAGCTAAGAGATGAGATAAAAGAGAAAGGTTTAAGGGCGATGAACAAGGTGATGGGCAGGGCTATGGCAGAGTTGCGTGGAAAGGTTGATGGAAGAACTGTTGCAGAGATAGTGCGCAGAAAGATAACGGAAATAGTTAATGAGAATAAAACTGGCTAGGATAAGTACACTGTACTCTCTATACAAGCACAGTAGCAGGGCGATGAAGATTACTCCCGACGCGGATATAAAGCGTTATGAAGAAAAGGCATTTGGCTGAGCCCTATTTTAGCCCCCTACATCTTAGTTGCGCTTTCTGCTATTACTTCTGTCTTGAACTTTCTTCCCTCGACCGCGTCTATGATTCTCTCTATGAAGTCCTCCTCATAGGGTACTCCGACAAATGCTAATATACCATTAATGGCTATGGCTGGCACTGAGGTCACATGATACTTATCAGCTATGTCTGGGTTCTCGTATGCCTCCACAGTATCCGCTATGAAGTCCTTCTTACCATTCCTCCAAGCCTCAAAGGCGAACATATTTGCCAAGAGAGCAGCATACGGGCAATAAGGACACTGCGGAGTAACAACTACCTCTATGTGAACGGGCTTCTTTATCGACTTTATTTTCTCAACAGTGGAGGGGTCAAGACCACTATCTTCTTGCGATATACGTATTATGGTTTCAACGAGGCCTCGTATCTCCTCTCCACTCGGCGTTCCTGTATACCTTATAGAGCCGTCAAGAAGCGTTGTTGTCGGTATTCTCTCCACTTTTTGTCTCCTAAATTCTTCATCGTCTTTGCCCTTCTCGAATATTCTTACCTTTACCAGTTTCTCCCCGTTCTTTACTGGCGCTTCCTCTTCTAGGACTTTTGCTATCTTTATACTTTCGTCGCAGTATTTGCAATTTGGCCCAATGAATACGTTTATTGTTACTGGTTTCTCTAGGTCCTGGAAAGCCTCGCGGATGGCCTCTCGAGTCTCCTGATCTATCTCCATACGGACTAAATCAATAGACACTCCCTAATCACCCCTCTTTATCCGGAGATGCTACTGGCTAATAGTTTTAGAGGCTTTCCATAATGAATGCTAAGAGAACTTAAAATATTACCGCGAATAATATTGTTTATGAAGAATGCATGACCTCTAATACTTTTCGTCCCTTCTTGTACAAGCGTTATCTAGAGGGGTAAGCTATTATAAGGGGTACTCCTTAACGTGTGAATATATGGGCTTTTAGCTATGGATAAGTCTGCGGGAATCCTTGTAACGCCCTGCGAGCTGGCAGTAAGGAAATATGTTCCGTCAATCCGAGCATCACTAGCGATAGTACTAGTAAAGGACTATGGGCTATCAATATATCGCACAGCTAAGCTACTCAAGATAACACCTGCAGCTGTATCAAACTATATACTAGGACGCAGAGGTAGAGACTATGTTGACATAATACTGAATGATAAGGAACTCTACGGTCTTGTAAGCAAGTTAGCGGAGCAGATTATAAGCGGGACAGTAGAAGAGTACACTATATCAAAATACTTATGCGAGATATGTACAAAGCTGCGCTCTAAGGTTGAGCAGGGCTTCGATAAAGAGGAATGCGCTGTGAATAAGCCTGCTCACTAGCGTTTGCGCAGGAGAGGAGGCAATTTACGCAACACTAAGCGAAGCCTAGCCAGGCCGAGACCCGGTATCCCAACATTTACGCGATTATAGTTAGGTTCTAGTCGTTCCCACTCATCAGTACTAGACGAGTATATATACGCGTTTTGTACACGGTAATCCTCTATAACCACCTCGTGAAGCTTGGGAAAAGTGTAAGGGTTCCATATACATAGCTCAAACATATTCTCGGTCTTACTAATACCCAGAGGTATAGCTAATGTGGGCGACCATAAGGCTGGCCTCTTAACCTCGAATTCTTCACTATAACTATTGCCTATGAGATAGTCTATGTATAGCTTGGTTTTGTTGCACCGTGTCCCCTGACTATAGATTGCATCGCCCTCTATAACTTTGATAACTCCTTCTCGGCTAATACTGAATCTACATCTCTCCTCTACGCATAAGATGTTAAGGTAGTGATCCCTGCGCCCTATACAGATAAAGGGAGAGAGAAACTCTTCTTGGCTTCTTAGCCTGACTCGTGCCCAACCAAGTATTGTTGGCCAGTAAACGCGCGGGTAAAGTGTCTCAATACTTATCTTTTCGTCAAGGTGCTCGTACTGCTTCTTGGGCATACATCCAAGCTTGGGTCTACATAGACGCTTTATGCTTGGAATAAAAGTGTCGGCAACCAGTGGAGGTTTCTCTGCACCTAGTTCATTAGCCAGCTTGCTAAGTATGCCTCTCATATAGCTATAGAGCGGGCCACGATAAGTCCTTGGCGGATATAGCAATGGTAGGTCAGCGATAAGAGCGCCTTCCTGAGAACTCTGTCTTAGTGTTATCTCGTCGCCGCTAAGCCCTCTTAAGACCAAGCTCCTTGCTATACTTAAAGGGGGGCTGATTTGTGATAGCTTGTCCGAGCATTCTATTTCCTTTATTCCCAGCGCTTTCAGTACTGATGGGATGTTTGGCTCCGATAATATAGTTGATAAGGCACGGCAATAAGGTAATGACTCAGCTATATCGCTCAACACCGTTAGCAAAGAATTGCACGAGTTATGATTCATGAATGTGTTGCCTCCTCTGCTAGCTCAACGATCCTCTTCACAACGTTCTTAGTAACATGACGTGTTTGCCCACGTACAACCTCATTATCTACATCACTCAATATGCCTAGTTCGTCATCGAGTTTGTCCGCAAGTCTATTCGCTGCTGCATTGTCCTTCGCGTTTACTACAAAGTGTATTGTTTTTGGTTCTGGGCTCAGACGTATAGTTATCTTATATGCTCCTTCACGGTAGCCCGTAACCGTGTGGTAACCTAGAACATTACCATCAAGGGTTCTCTGGGCTGATTTCTTTTCCTCGACTCTTAGCCCCTTGGACCTAAGCAAGTCCTTGTATTCCCTGGGATCGGCCTCAGCGACCACGGCTTACTTCACCACTCAGTACGTCCAAGGCGTCATCAGCGGCCATAAAAGTATGTGAGTAGCGAGGGGTACTACTTGTTTATCGGCTTGTATTCTCGGAGAGTCTCAAATACAGCTTTTGCAGCCTTCTCTACATAGGGTTCTAGCTCTTTATGGTGCTTTAGTTCCTCTTTGCCTGGGACAGCTAGGTTATCAGAGATTACTAGGAGAGCCGAGGCATCGAATCCTCTCATAGCTGCTAGAGAGTAAAGTGTCGCTACCTCCATTTCAACAGCTATTATTCCTCTCCTTGACCACTTAGTTACGAAGTCCTTGTCCTCTGCATAGAATGCGTCGCTGCTAAAGACAGGGCCGAGGAGTACACGGCCATGAATGTTCTCTGCTTTCTCGTATAGCTTTGTTGTTAGTATTGGATTCGGTGTAGCAACCATGCACGCATCCGGTACGTAGGACCCTATGGTGCCTCCATGTATATAGGCTGCGCCAGTAGCTACTACTGCATCACCTATGTCTAGCTGTGGTATGAGGCCCCCCGCTGTCCCTAAGCGTATCATTACCTTGGCTCCGAGCATTCGGAGCTCCTCAAATACTATTGCTGCCGAGGCTGCGCCTATGCCGTGAACAGCTACGCTTATTTTCTCGCCTCTATAGTAGCCTGTGTATATGTTGAAGCAGCGCTCTGTATTAACTAGCTCAGCATCTTCGAGAAAGTGCTCTGCTAAGTACTTAGCTCTTGCAGGGTCACCTACAACAACAACTTTTTCAGCTAATTGGCTAGGTTCTATCCTTATGTGCTGGGGCTTCATAGAAGCTCGCCACGTTAATGATACGAGAGCTAACTAATTTTATTTATCCCTTGATTACCTTGTCATGAGTTCTGAGCGGGCTGTGATGACTCCCCGGATACCTAGGACTAGGCCCGTGAGGATGCACGAGCATACTGAGCCCCTCTTCCTTACATACCCTTGTCATCACTATCTTCATTAATCCCTAGTCCCCTTGATACTTCCAAGGGGCTGTGCTGAGCCCGGTATAGCCGAGGTATAGTTCTCTATGAGGATAATGGTAGCCTCTGAGCCTCTCCTTCTTGCTCTTATGCAATGCATGGAACTACCATGAGGGGAAGAAGTTATAGGGTGTAGCTCGAAGATAGTAGCCATACTGGAGTGCAGTGCCATGGAAGAAGATGCGCTGATGCTTGTCGATAAGTATCTCGGGGACTTGATTGAAGAAATAGTGTACAAGTATCGTTACAACGTTGACCTCGAAGACGAGTATGAGGAGCTACTCCGATACATCTATCGAAGACTAAGCAAGGCCTGGTTTAAGGGTAAAAGCTTTACATTCGAGGACCTCGAGAGAGTTCTTCGTAATGCTAGGAGGAGAAGAAAACAACTAGAGATAGTACTTAGTTACATAATTAGCCGCTACGCTGCAAAAAATGGCGCAATATATGTTAGGCGAGAGCACGACTGGTACGATGAATACTACTAGGCAAGAAGCAAAGATCGCTGCTCATCATCGCTGAGGAAGCCTCGTGGAAGGTGGGGGTTCTGTTCGCGGTAATGTCGTCATCCCCCGCCAAGGGTCGCGGGGGGCAAGTGACAACATCTCCCCCTTGCTCTCTAATGCATTCCTTGCCTAGAATTAATGTTGCCCTCTTATCCAGGCTTTGGTGCTAAAAAGGGGCTACTTGTATCACTCTTCTCGTAGGGCTTGGTGCTGATTGCCTCGTGGTAGAAGAAGGAGGGTGCGCGGAGTAAAGACACTTGACACTAGCCTATCATCAACACAGTCTAGCAAGTCAGGTAAAAAGAGAACAAGCCGTAGAGGTGTACGTCCGAGAGCCTCTGTAAAGATTGATCCTGTTAAGCTACTAGAGAGCATGGTTGATGATATAGCGTCTAGGCTAGGGCTTGATCTTCTCGGGCTTTCACGGGAGCAGCTCATTGAGGCTCTGCGACCAGTTATGGAGGGGCTTCTAGAACAGTACTCATCGAGGCCCTCAAAGGATGCTATAATTTCAAGGCTTATAGCCACTAGTAAGCATGTTTACATGTTTGTATCTGCATATCTTCTCGAGAAATTTGATAAGCTTACTCCGGAGCAGCTGGAGTTCGTTGCGAGCTATGGAGAGGGAATTGCTGCAAAGTATATGCCTAGGCTCTATAGGGAGGCTAAGAGGCTTGGGAGAGAGGATCTAATTCCTCTACTCAGGGCTGTTTGGGAGAAGTATGGCTCACCTACACCAATAGCTTGTCCCTATTGTGGGTTCCGCGCTGTAACCCCGGATCTCGTATGCATGGTATGTGGTAGAGAGCTTTCAGAGAAGGAAGTCAAGGAAGCTATAGATTTCCGGGAGAAGCTCATGGAGTTCGTGGAGCTTTATTCGCCGAGGGATGTTGAGGAAGCTGTCGAGAAAGGGTATGTAGTAGTTGGTGAATCCATTAAGCCTCCGAGTATGCGGCCAGAGCGTGGAGAGGTCATTCTACACTTGTCTAGAGATGAGCGTAATTTGCTTAAGAGCCTCTTGGTTGAGAGAAGAGAGGTAATGGGGTCAGGTAAGTATTGATAGATGCTAAGACATGGAGTGATGCTGAGAGGATTATACGTGAGAATAAGATAGTCTTAGTGGGCGTCTTTGACTCCACGAGCCCCATGGGCAGGTATATCTCCTCGTTGCTTGATGATATCTCTTACTATGTTGAACCAGCAATACTCGTCGTCAAGATAGATGTAGCTAGTGCTGGGAAGAGTCCTAGCTTGAGTAATGCCTCGCCAAGACTTAGACTCTATTACAGAGGGGAGCAGATATGGGAGCAGATAGGGTTCTTCTTCAACCCTATGAGCGATAAACATGCTATACGACGCGGCATCCTGTATGCTCTTCGTTCGCGTGGACTTACTCCCCGCTCTCTAGGGATTTCTCTAAGGTTCTAGCCCGGCTTGCATAGCTATTTCTCGCCGTGATGCCTACCACAGTGTTTTGCGAAATGCTTATATAGAAGCGGCCGGGAAGGCAACCTACACACGGCTAAGAGAGGGTTACGGGTAAGGGGTGTAACACAATGGCGCTTGGCGTACCAGTACTTGTACTCAAAGAGGGAACCCAGCGCGTATATGGTAGAGAGGCTCTAAGAAGCAACATACTCGCAGCAAAGGTCCTCGCCGAAGTACTCAAGACAAGCCTCGGGCCACGCGGCCTCGACAAAATGCTCGTAGATAGCTTCGGAGACGTAACAATAACCAATGATGGAGCAACAATACTAAAGGAGATGGAGATCCAGCACCCAGCAGCAAAACTGCTAGTAGAGGTAGCAAAGGCCCAGGACGCCGAGGTAGGCGACGGCACAACAAGCGCAGTAGTACTAGCAGGCATGCTCCTGGACAGGGCAGAGAACCTACTAGACCAGAACATACACCCAACAACGATAATCGAGGGCTACAAGAAGGCCCTAGACTTCGCACTACAAGAGCTAAGCAACATAGGCATAAAGGTCAACGTAGAGGACCGCGACACACTAAAGAGGATAGCCGCGACAAGCCTTTACAGCAAGTACGTTGGAAGTGGTGCTGACCTAGAAAAGCTAACCGAGATGGCAGTAGAGGCAGTGCTAAGAGTAGCAGACAAGAAGCCTGACGGGACATACGATGTAAAGATTGACAGGATAAAGATCGAGAAGAAGAAGGGCGGAAGCATCCTCGACAGCAGGCTAGTAGAGGGCATTGTTCTTGATAAGGAGGTTGTTCATCCTGGTATGCCTAAGAGGGTTGAGAACGCCTACATAGTACTACTAGACGCACCACTAGAAGTAGAAAAACCAGAAATAACCGCAAAGATCAACATAACCTCACCTGAGCAGATAAAGGCATTCCTAGACGAGGAGGCAAGAATACTAAAAGAGATGGTTGACAGAATCTATGAGGTTGCTGTTGAGCGCATGAAGAGGGATGGCTTGGAGCCTGGTAAGGCTGGTATAGTGGTTATTACTCAGAAGGGTATTGATGAGGTAGCACAACACTTCCTAGCAAAGAAAGGAATAATGGCAGTAAGAAGAGTAAAGAGAAGCGACCTCGAGAAACTAGAGTACGCCACCGGAGGCAAGATAGTAAGTAGCCTAAGAGACCTCAAGCCCGAGGATCTAGGCTACGCTAAGCTAGTAGAGGAGAGAAAGGTAGGCAACGACAAAATGATATTCATCGAGGGCTGCCCCAACCCCAAGGCAGTAACAATACTCCTACGCGGCGCCAACGACATGGTACTAGACGAGGCTGAGAGGAACATACAGGACGCACTACACGTACTAAGAAACGTGCTAAGGAAGCCAATAATCGTGCCTGGCGGCGGCGCAGTCGAGGTCGAGCTAGCCCTTAGGCTAAGGAAGTTCGCAGAGAGCCTAGGTGGCAAGGAGCAGCTAGCAGTAGAGGCATACGCTGACGCACTAGAAGAGATACCAATGATACTAGCAGAGAGCGCTGGGATGGACGCACTACAAGCACTCATGGATCTAAGGAAGCTGCACAGCGAGGGCAAGACAGCAGCAGGCATCGATGTACTGAGATCCAGGATCGAGGAAGACATGACAAAGATCAATGTAATCGAACCAATACTAGTAAAGGAGCAAGTACTAAAGAGCGCAACCGAGGCAGCAACAACGATCCTCAAGATCGACGACGTAATAGCAGCGACACCGAAGACCGAGGAGAAGAAGGGTAAGAAGGGAGGAAAGGAGGAGTAAACAACCAAGGATTTATTCTCTAAGACAAACTAATTTCCCTCCTAAAGACACTCTCTAGGGTTTTTAAACCAGGGCTTCGCTGCTCCATTCATAGGGGTTCTTTTCTCGACTACTCGTTACATAGGCTTGTTTAGGACAAGTTCTATTTTCTCCCTAGGAAAGACCTAGGTGCAGGGGCGCCTAGCATGGGCGAAGAACCGAGCATTGAGGAGCTCAAGAAGAAAATCGAGATCGGTCCTCCCTGGCTAACGAGGTTCGAGAGAGCCAGGGTAATAGGTGCTAGAGCACTGCAGATAAGCATGGGCGCGCCGGTCCTCATAGACACGTCTTCCCTGCCCAAGCATGTCCGGGAAGACCCAGTACTCTTGGCAAAGGCAGAGCTCGAGGCAGAAGCACTACCAATGACCATAGTGAGGTACACGAGGGGAGGAAAAGTACAGCCAATCCCACTAAAATGGCTACTCATACTAGACAAACTACGACCACACTAGATCAAGTCCAAGAACATAAAACTCGGTACCCTAACACACTATTCCCATCTCCTTTAGCCTCTCCTTTACCCATTTCAGAACAGCTTTTGCTAAATGTAGTGCTTTCTCGGCCTCGTTCTCTGTTACTGGTTCTTCGAAGTCAGGGTATCTCGCTTCCACGGCGTAGTCTGTGAGCCTTGCCGCTTCCCAGACTTCTCCCACGCTTATGCCCTCTTTCTCTATAAGGTTAAGTAGATGTTCTATTGAGTGTGTCTTTGGCGGCTGACGCCCCAATGCTATTAATAGGGCTTTCAAGGCTTTCTCGGCGGCTTGTTGGCAGTGAAAGGACGAGTAGTCGTAGTCTCCTTCCTCTAGCATTCTCTCGGCCCATTTGAGATCCTTCTCTGCGTTCGCTATCCAGTTGCAGGATATTCTATGCAATCACTATTCCCTCTCTCTCTGCCGGGTACAACACGGTTCCAGGGACATCCTTATACTCTTCCCAGTAGCGAAGCGATACTATCACGAGGTCTACGGGCATTCCAAGTTCCCTTACCAGTCTTCTGCGAATCATTAACGATAGTCTTCTCTTCACCCTCCAGTCGAGCCTCTCACTCACAACTACTAGTATGTCGTAGTCACTGTCCTCGCGATAATCCCCCCTTGCACGACTACCAAACAATATGATCCTCTCCACTCTGACTCCTAACTTCCCAGCCTCCTCCAATACGACTCTCTTGATTAATTCTAGGACATCTCTAGTCGTTGTTTTGTGCACCGTCTCCCCGTGCTTATCCCTGCCTAGGAGAGCGCTAATACCCCTTAGCCCAGAGAAGCACCATGCCAAAATAGAGAAGCTTACCATCCTACCATGTTACCCAATAAAACGCTATAATAGATGACTAGCCGCTGCTCACTATACCAGTGTACCTTGTCTCCAGTAGTGTTCTTTTCGCCTCGTATAGCTTGTTGATGACTTCGTGTCTTAGTAGTCCGTTTTCGTTGAAGTTTGTTGCGTTTAGGAGTGGGGTGTAGATCTTGTAGGCGTCCATTCCTACTGCTTTTATCGCGTTCACCGTGTTTCTTATTTTGCCTATTTCTTCTAGTATTGCTTTCTTCTTTTCCTCTCCTTCGAGTCCTTCTCCCGCCTTTGTTATTCTTTGCCACATCCAGTGGAGGTCTGGCGTCACGGGTGCTATGTTGTGTTGTTCTCCGTTTTTCTCGTAGTATTGGAGGAGGGCTGCTGCTATCTTTTTCCTTCTCGTGATGCTTAATAGGCCTGGGGTTTTCGCGCATAGGTTGTCTTGGAAGAGGGGTTGGCGGGTAGGTCTAGGCGGGCTAGGTGCTGGCTTCCGGGTAGGTATGTGCTTGTTATTGCTGAGAAGCCTAAGGCTGCTAAGCGTATTGCGGAGTATATTGCTGAGGGTTCTCGTCCTATTCGTTGTTCTATGAGTGGTGTTCCTTTCTGGGTGCTTAGGAGAAGTGATGGCTACTATGTTGTTGGTAGTGCTGCTGGGCACCTCTATGGGCTTACTACGGATGAGCGTGGGTTTCCTGTGTTTAGTTATTATTGGGCTCCTCTCTGGGAGATTGATCCCGGTGCGAAGTATACTAGGAAGTATCTGAGTGTTCTTGAGTTTCTCGCGAAGAGGGCGGTGTTGTTTGTTAACGCTTGTGACTATGATATTGAGGGTAGTGTTATCGGGTTCTTGGTTATCCGTTTCCTCGGGGACCCAAAGAGGGCTCGTCGGGCAAAGTTTAGTGCTTTGACTCCGAGTGATATTCGTAGGGCTTTCTCGTCGCTTGGGCCCCTGGACTGGGATATGATTGAGGCTGGGCTTGCTAGGCATGAGCTTGACTGGCTTTGGGGAATTAATGTTAGCCGAGCGTTGATGGAGTCTGTTAGGAGGGCTAGTGGGAGACGGGTGGTTCTTAGCGCAGGGCGTGTCCAGTCTCCTACTCTTCACGAGGCTGTTGAGCGTACTAAGCGGAGGAATCTCTTCGTCCCGCTCCCCTACTTCACTGTCTATGCTCTCGTGGAGCTTGGACCGGGTGCCAGGAAGAGAGTAGCTGTAGTGACTACTGAGACTCGGGGCGAGGCTCTCTCGGTGGCCAGGGCTATAAGGGCTAGGCCCGAGGCCGTTGTGGCTAGTGTGGATGTTTCTAGGCGTGAGGTGCCCCCGCCTCCCCCGTTTAATCTAGGTGATCTCCAGACTGAGGCTTCGCGCATCTATGGCTATGATCCCCACTATACCCAGAGCGTTGCTGAGCAATTGTACCTTGATGGGCTTATTAGCTATCCTAGGACTAATAGCCAGAAGATACCGCCTACAATTGATGTCGCCTCTATACTTAGGCAGCTCCTGCGCCTAGAGCCCTATGCACCCATTATTGAGCATATACTTAGGGTTTCCCGTGGCAGGCCTAGGCCGAGGAGTGGCGTGAAGGATGATCCTGCTCACCCAGCTATACATCCTACCGGGATCTTGCCGGGGAGGCTTGACAGGCCTGCGGAGAGGATCTATGACCTGGTTGTGAGAAGGTTTCTTGCATCCATGATGAGGGGCGCAGTGGTCTCGAGAACTAGGGCTACCCTGTTGATTAGTAACAAGTATCGCGTGGAGCTCGGTGGGGGCTATATAGAGGATGAGGGCTGGTTTAGGGCTTATCCCTTTCTTAGGCCTAGGCTTGAGGAGCTGCCTCCCCTACGGCGAGGCACTAGACTACGTGTCTTGAGGGTGGAGGTTCGTTCCTCGCTGCAAAAGGCCCCAGAGCTTCATACTAAGCTGAGCCTTGTTAAGTGGATGGAGTCTAGTGGTATTGGTACTGAGGCTACGCGTGCACGTATAGTTAAGTTACTGTTTGATCGCGGCTACTTGGCCGAGGCTAGGAAAAGGGTTTATGCAACTGATCTCGGCCTAGCTGTCGCGGAGATCCTTGAGAGATACTTCCCGCAGCTAGTGAGCGTTGAGCTTACTAGGCATTTCGAGCAATTACTCAATAGCATCCGGCTTGGTAGGGCTAAGAGGAGTAAGGTAGTTGAGGAAGCTAAGCAGTTCCTTGATAAGATTCTTAGAGATTTCCGCGACTCGTACATGAGTGAGGCTGGCGCAGAGCTAGCTAAGGCCCTTGGATTCATAAAGCCGGGTAAGAAGTGCATTGTATGCGGACGTGAAGCCTATAGAGAAGGGTTATGCAGGTATCATTACGATGCATATCGCTCATTAGTCAAGGGTTATGAGGAATGGAGACGTAGGCTAGATGGTATATCTTTTCGTAGCTATGTTGAGCGCTTAGCTAGGTCTGCTTCAACAGGTTCATGGATTAAGGACGTGGCTGGAGCTATTATTGAGGGGAAACCGGGGCTTAAGCTACCTTATGAGTAGGACTAGTAAGCCTAAGTAGGGTATTCGTAGCGGGGCTTTCATATCCATTTTTCCTACTTGTATATGGATGCTATATACGACTCCTATGACCTTATCATAGCTTATGCCATACGCGGGTTCTAGGAAGCCTGCGTCGCTAGCTATGTTGTTGTCCCCCTTAGTTACATAGCATAGTGGTTTGCACTGGGGGCCTTTAACTATCTTGATTACTCTGTGTATTACTAGTTCTCCGCGGTACTCGCTCTTGTAGACTACTATGTCACCTACACGTATCTTGTCTGGAGGAACCTTGTGCACTATGACGAGGTCACCGTAATAGAGGGTTGGAAGCATACTCGTGCCCTTGACTACCACTATTGGTGATGAGACACCCGTGGCCTTAACGATAGCTACTCTCAGGGCGAGTACTATAGCAACGGTTACCAAGAGCAATATAACTATCTTAACTGCCTCCTTTCGCGAAAAAGAGCTCACGGAACATTAACCCTCCTTTAAGCTATTATATGCACTTCTAGCTTATTCTATTTCGTCAAGATCTATTTCGATAACTGCTCCCTCGCTTCTCTTCTCTTCCGTCTTCTTACCTGCCGATGATTTTATCTCGGCTTTTTTGCCACCCGTCTCTAGCTCAACCTCTTCACCGCCTACCTTTATCTTTGATATGACTGCTCTCCATTTGTATCCGCAATTGGGGCATACAAAGCTACCCATTATCGTGATAGTAACCCGGCCCTTGGAGTCAGGGAGCGGCGAGACTAGCTGCCACGTTTTTACTGGTTGTTCAACTCGTGTCCCGCACCGAGGACAGACATAGGGGTCTCTCTTCCTCCTTGGCATAGAGTGGCTACCTCCCTCTGCCTCTATCGCTTATGGTATTACTCGTTTATGGGTGGTTGTATGTGAGTTGTTAAAAGGATTCCGGGGCTTTTGCTATATTAATGGAGGTGGTTCATAGGCTACTTTTATTTCTGGATTAAGGTCTCTTAGCCTACGATAAAGCGCTGCTACAATATTATTAATAGTACTTGGCCTTGGCTCGCTACCCGCTACAGGAATATAGAGCACTAAGTGTATGCGGTTTGCTTGCATACTCTTCGCTTGCACTATTACGTCCTGGGGCCGTGTTGTTAGCTTGGATTCTCTTAGTGCTTGACGTATATTGCCCTCAATTATGTCTATGTCTAGTTGTTTTTGCTCGGTTTGCGGTATATCTAGGCTTAATTCTAGTTTTATAGTTGATTGTACTGCTATTGATTGTATTACGGGCTCTGTTATCATTACGTGGTTAGGGACATATACTATTTTTCCGCTTGGTGTCCTTATTCGTGTATGGAATAGCGTTGAGCCTACAATTCTTCCTCTTATACCTAGTCTCGGCAGTTCTATTAATGATGCTTGATAAACATTGCGGAACGCTATAAGTAGGTAATAGGCTGCTATATCAGCTATTATGTGCCAGTTAGCAACCAGTATAATGGTTATTAGTGCGAGTACGAAGTATAATAGAAGGCTTACAGCGGTAATTATATAGGTTATGACTATCAACGTGATACTATACACTGATATCGCTGTAAGCCTGTATATCTGTTCCGAGAGTATCGCCGAGATAACATTTCTGTGCTCAAGGTTAGCCAACAAGCTTTTTACGAGTCTAAGGAATATTAGCGCTACTATTAGCACCACGAGCGACTCTAACAGCTTTATAGCTAGCGATGTTGATAAAGCTTGCCTTAGCCATTCATTCATATAACGAATAATAGTACTATTAGCCTCAACTATTGCCAGCGCTACTAGTTCCAGTATTCCTCACCGATTTCAGAGCAGTTGCTAGGTACTAGTTTTTTACCTAAATGCTTTGAGGAAGTCATCTAACTTATCCTCGCGCACAAGTGCTATTACTTGGTACCCAGCTCGTAGCCTTATGATCTCGCCTGGATCATAGAAGTTTTCCCCGTCGAATACGGCTAGTATTTTTACGGCATCCTTAGGATAATTAACTTCTTCTAATAACCTGCCCTCAACACTGCTTCCCTCGTTTATGGTTATTGCCACGAGCCGAAAGTTGCCTGCAAATACCGGCACAAGGTCTACGGAGCTATATTTTCCTTCTAATACTCCCTCGATAACCGATCCAACTACTTTGGGCTCTACTACAACATATTCTGCTATACCTATTCGCGACGCTATTTGGGCTATTCTGCTATCCCTTACCTTCACTATTATTCTCTGCACACCATACTCTCGCGCCATCATCGCGACAAAGAGGTTTACTTCATCCTTGTTTGTCACTGCTAATACAGCATCGATACTTGCTATATTTACTTCCTCGTAGACAGAGGGATCCGTAGCATCACGTACGAAGGCTTCCACGTCTGCTTGTTCTGCTATTTCTCTTGCCCGGTTCTCGTCCTTTTCAACAACGATTACTTCGTGTCCCTTCTCTGATAATCTCTTGGCCAGGAGCGAGCCTAGCTTCCCTGCACCGATGACCAATATGCGCATTTTTCTGCCCCGTCGCTGTAGTTGTAAGTGGTGTAGGGAAAATGCTTCCGCTAGATGTATGTGAGGACTACATTATTGAGGGCGTTCGAGCTAGAATGATACTTGATTCTCGCGGGAACCCGACTGTTGAAGCCGAAGTTTTAACAAAGGGTGGTGGATTCGGCAGAGCTGCGGCACCTGCGGGGGCATCTAAGGGTATCCACGAGGCTGTAGAGCTTAGAGATGGTGGTAAAGAGTTTAAGGGTAAGGGTGTGAAAAGGGCCGTATATAACGTGAATTACATCATCGCACCACGCCTTATTGGGCTTGATTCGCGCATGCAAAGACTTATAGATGATGTAATGGTTAGGCTTGACGGTACTCCTAATAAGTCTAGGCTCGGGGCAAATGCTATTGTGTCTGTATCGCTAGCTGTTGCTAAAGCTGCAGCTGCAACCGCTGATCTCCCGCTTTATATGTACTTGGGTGGGGCCTCTGGAACATATCTACTACCAGTACCGCTCATGAACATAATTAATGGAGGAGCTCATGCTGGTAATGAGTTAGCTATACAAGAGTTCATGATAGCCCCTGTTAACTCTGATACGTTTCACGAGGCTCTCCGAATAGCTTCAGAGATATATCATGAGCTCAAATCATACTTGAAAGAGAAGTATGGAGCTATTGCTATAAACGTGGGAGATGAAGGTGGATTTGCACCACCTATGAAAGAGACACGTGAAGCTCTTGACGCGCTCGTCGAGGCTATAAGGAGGGCTGGCTGGCAACCCGGTGAGGACGTGTACTTAGGTATTGATGCTGCAGCTTCACACTTCTATGATCAGGGTAGAAAGGTGTACAAGCTTGATGGAAAGGAACTAGGCCCAGAAGAATTGATCGATTACTACGTAGAGCTTGTTGAGGAGTATCCTATAGCTAGTATAGAGGACCCATTCCACGAAGAGGATTTCGAGAGCCATGCCAAGCTAACAGCGAAGATAGGCAAGAGAGTGCTAATAGTTGGAGACGACCTTTACGTCACGAATATTGAAAGACTGCATAGAGGAATATCTATGGGTGCAACTAATGCTGCTCTTCTAAAAGTTAACCAGATAGGAACACTAACCGAAGCATTCGATTACGCATTCCTCGCCTATAGGAACGCAATGAAGGTTATTGTTAGCCACAGAAGCGGCGAAACCGAAGACACAACCATAGCACACATAGCCGTCGCACTAAGAACAGGACTCATAAAGACCGGGGCCCCAGCAAGAAGCGAACGTGTAGCAAAATATAATGAGTTAATACGTATTGAGGAAGAACTAGCCGGCTCGGCTATCTATGCAGGAAAGTACGCATATAGCGGCTTACACGAAATCCTAGGATTTTATCACTAGGCAAAACTCGCTCACTACTACCTAGATATCTGATTTTAATCAGAAATCATATAATTCTAATTTTTATTAATAGGTGATATTTTGAAGAAATCCTTGCGCCTTGTAGCCATAGCTGATAAATGGCATATTGATAGAGCTGAAGAAGAGATAGGTGACGCACTCTACCTCTACGATAAAGAGTGTTTAGAGATAAAAAGTGATTCCGAATATCCGCTTATTTACGTATACTCTTGCTTAGAGGCTGACAAAGCCTTTGAATATATCGTACGAGAACCGCCTGCATATATTGAGAGACTCATACCGGTTCACAAAGTCTACAGAGAATTCATACGCCTTACTCGAGAGGGTATATTGATTAATGACGCCATGCTAGTAGATATTAGAGACTTTGTTTTACCTAGGTGCACTAGTTATTGTTATATAGAGGTTCATCCTCGCAATATATACATAGTATATAAAGGCCTTGTTGCAAGGCGCAAAGCGCAGAAGAGGCTCCAAAATATATTAGCTTCTATGCTTAGAATCAGGGTTAGTAGAAAGGCTATGTACTCGCTTATAGTAGAAGATACACGTGAAGGCATTGTTATAGCGCTAGTTCCTCGAGGCAGTGACCGTATGAGGTTTTGGAGAGAAAGTAGGATTGGATTAGGCATCTCTGGAGGAGAAACTAGAAAAACGTAATACTATGAACTCTTCCAATGGGTAGGCCGAAACTATGCCATCTACACGAGACTTGATCGAAAGTATCCTAGAGCGTCCCTCGGTATTTAAGAGTAGAGAGAAGTTATACCCAGAGTACGTGCCACCTTATCTACCTCATCGTGAGGAGCAGTTAAAGTCCTTAGCAACATATTTTAGACCAGTATTACTTGAGCCAGGCTCCCTTTCGCAGCGTGTTCTCTTAGTGGGGAGTATAGGGACAGGTAAGAGCGTTACAGCGAGGAGATTCGGGCAGGACTTTAAACTCCTTGCTAGACAACGAGGTATTAAAATGGAGTATGTACATGTTAATTGTCATAGAGATAGAACGTTATATTTAGTTGTACAAGAGATAGCTAGGCAGTTAAGAATACCGATACCGCCAAGGGGTCTATCTGCTCAGGAAATGTATCAATTAATTCTAAAACAGTTAGAGAACAAGAATATGTACGCGATAATAACTCTTGACGAGTTTGACTACTTTATTGAAGTCGCAGGTAATGACGCAGTTTATTTCCTTGTAAGGACTTATGACGAGCACCCAGAGTTGACAAAACGAATAAGCTTTATATTTATAACAAGGGGTCTAACAAGCCTTAGCAGACTTGACACAGCCACAGAGAGCTACTTGATTAGAAACGTTATACACTTTAAACCCTATACAAGCAATGAGCTTTACGACATCCTTAAGTATAGAAGTAGCGAAGCATTCTACGAAGGAACGGTTAGCGACGATGTACTGCGATACATAGCCGAGCTTGTTGGAGCAGATACCGGGGGCAGCGGGAATGCTAGATTAGCGCTTGAGATACTTCTGCTTGCAGGAAACGAAGCAGATAACGAGGGATCACCAATACTTACTATAGAGCATGTAAGAAAAGCGTTTACAAAGACGAATCCTAATCTATCAATAATGGTAAATGATATTATTAAACACTTACCACTCCACGAAATGATATTGCTCCTTGCAATAGTAAGGACATTAAGAGCTACTACCGAACCCTATGTCAGGATAGGCGAGGTGGAAGCAGAGTATCAACGAATATGTGAAGAACTAGGCGAAACACCTAGGAGGCACACACAAGTCTACGAGTACATAATGGATTTGAAGAAGCGAGGGATAATAGAAGCAAGAGTCTCCGGGAAAGGCTATAGGGGTAAGAGCACACTAATAGGCATGAGCCTAGGACCTCTTGATCACTTAGAGAGATACATCACAGAGCTAATAGAGTACATGAAGGGAGGAAATACATGAAAAAACGTGAACTAGTACAAGAGATACTAGGCAGCAAAGGAAAAGCCAAAATACTCTTATTATTAGCAGAGTATGGTCAGCTTAACATAACGCGGCTCCTAAGATACAGCGGCCTACACTACAAGCTTTTAGAGAAGCACTTACGCGAGCTTAAAGACTTAGGACTTGTTGAAGAAGAGAGACTAGGGAGGGTTCGTTATTTTAGCCTAAGATTTGACAATCCACATGTTCCAATAATCCTTGAACTTCTACGAGCACTACAAGAGATATAATTAGGAACAAGCAGATAACAGCTCTTCCTACACGGGCTTACAAACTTGCAGCCAAGTATGATAGATATAACAAAAAAAGATATCATATATAGAGAGGCTATAGCCTATGGAAGAATAAAATTACGCAAAGAAACAATCAAACTCATCAAGGAAAATAGGATAGAAAAAGGAGACCCCTTCCAAGTAGCCAGTATTGCTGGAATACTAGCGGCAAAGAAGACGCCAACTCTTCTCCCAATGTGTCATCCGATCGAAATAACCAATGTATCTGTAAAATGCTCAATAGAAGACGAGGAACATATAGGGTGCAAAGCAAGGGTAAAAGCCATAGCACGAACAGGAGTTGAGATGGAAGCCCTTACAGCCGTAAGCATAGCATTGCTCAATATTTGGGACATGGTCAAGAAGTACGAGAAAGACGAAGAAGGTCTCTACCCCTACACACGTATAGAGAATATAGTTGTAGAAAATAAGATCAAGAAACCCTTAACTTCATAAGGGCAGAGTGGTTTGGGTCCCGCCTCCCTTTCTTCTTCGTCTACTTGACTTCCTAGTAGCTCTCCGAGCCTTACTAGTACCAGCCTCCTCGTTCTTGGTCTGAGGCTGTGTTGCTCTCGTCTCTACTCTCGTTGATGCTGTAGCAGGCTTCTCCATACGCAATAGTAGCATATTAATATGCTCCTTGACTTGTGAGTAGAGAGGACCCGCAAGGTACTTAATCATGTTGTCGGTCAGGTTATACCCTACTGCTATCCTCGCAGCATAGTCAGGTCTCTCCCGGAATATTATCATAAGATAGGGCAACACCTCTCGCTTTACTGTGGTCCTCGACGTATGTATGCGTTTTGCAATAGCATCCGCCAACGCTTCTCTTATTTCACGCATCTCCTTCGTCTTAGCAAGGAGCATTATCTTTTGGGGAAAAGAGTACTTAGCCCATCGGAACTTACTCTTCTTCCTAGCCAGTGCTACTCCGGGCCCTGCTAAGTCAAAGACGTAGGATAACAAGTCCCATGAGAGAGTACGTTTAATCCTGCCGAGATATATATCGGCCCTTGCCAATGATTCAAAGGCTCTCCATACATCCTCTGGGTCTGTATACTGGTTCGGTATATTTTCGTTAATCCATTGGAGAATGGTTTCATAGTCTAAATCTGTGTGAGTTACAGCGCGTTTTGCTTGCCAAGCATACTTTGACATAAACAGGTTCCGGAGCATTTCCCATGGAGTATATTGTCTATCCCTGGATACTACAAGATTCCTTACTATGTCGAGAGTTACCTTGCCGTAGCCCTCTGCTATAGCTTGTAAATCATTAATAGCAGATCTAAGGTCTCCCTCACATCTCTGTGCAATATACTTTAGTGCTGCATCCTCGCATTCTATGCGCTCCGCTGCACATATCCTCTTAAGAACTTGGACAACGTAGCGCTCGCTAAGCCTATTAAAAGGTATCATTAATGAGGCCTCACGTAGTGGACGAAGCTTCTGGTCCCAGGGATCATTAGCCGTCATAACTATTGGGTGCTTAGTGATCTTGATGAGTTCGAGTATAGCGTCAAGCCCTCCCCTATCAGCTGTACCCGATATACCATCAACCTCATCTAGTAGTATTATCTTGCGGCGCCCAAACAAGCTCATCTGAGTAGCAGCGACCTTTGCTATGCGTTCAATATCCTCTTTTCTCCTAAAATCCGAAGCGTTCATCTCTATAAGCTCTAACCCATACTCATGTGCTGCGGCCTCGACAAGGCTTGTTTTACCAACACCAGCGGGACCATAGAAGAGAGCTGCTTTTTTCTCCGGAGGGCGTCCCTGCAGCCACTGCCTTAGCCAAGGAATAAACTTCTCCTTTGCCTGATCCTGGTTAGCGACATCGGCTATACGTTTAGGCCTATACTTTATAACCCATGGTATTCTTTGGCTCAAAAGATGTCACCTAAAGTTTATTAAGATAAATGAACAGAGTACGGTATTGTTGTTACGAAGATGCACGCATCTTCTGGCCAAGTAGTGTGAGCCACGCCAGGAAAGCGCTAAGCTGGATCTCGTCGTCCGCGCCCTCTACGAGGCGGAACTGTATCTCACCAGCATAATCAGCTATCATAACCCTTAGTTCCTCGGGAAGCTTAAGCTCTTGGCTAAATATTTCTCTATGAATTTGCTTAATAACATCAACACCACTGAGGCCATAGTTTATCATGAGTTGACGTAGCTGGTCCCTCGCCCTCTGGAACTGGCCATCCAATGCTAACTTTATCATTTCTCTTATCTCGCGAGGATGGGCTAGCCCAACTACCTTGTAGACTATATCGGGTGTGACTGTTCCTATGGCTGCAGCTGCTTGGAGAACATTAATAGCCCTGCGCATATCGCCCTCGCTTATCTCGTAAATGGTTTCAAGCCCTTCCTCTGTGTACTTGCACTTCTCTTGCTCACATATCCACTTGAGCCTTGCAATAACATCTTCTTTCTTCAGCGGAGTGAAACGGAATAACGCACACCTTGATTGTATAGGCTCTATTATTTTGCTAGGAAAGTTGGCAATAAGTATGAACCTGGTACTGGCAGTATACATTTCCATTAATCGGCGCAAGGCTTGTTGAGCATCGGCAGTCATATTGTCTGCTTCATCGAGCAAGACTATCTTAAAGGGAACACCGGGAGGCGTTCTACTACGTGCAAATTCCTTTACTTTTGTCCTAATAGTATCTATTCCTCTCTCATCGCTTGCATTAAGCTCCAACATATACTGAAGATAGTTCTCGCCGTAGAGGTCATGTGCTAGGGCATGTGCTGCAGTAGTCTTACCAGTGCCTGGTGGGCCTACAAATAGGAGATGAGGCATGTTTTTCTCTTCGACAAACTTCTTAAGCCTTTTAACAATTTCCTCTTGATTCACTATTTCATCAAGGGATCTGGGTCTATATTTTTCTGCCCAAAGGAGTTCAGCAATACTTGACAAGGGTTACCAGCCCGAATTACAGCTAATATTACCTAACGCCTATTTTAGGGCAACGAGCCCTGAAAAACACTAGTAAGGGGCTAGGACTTGGAATCAAGGCTTAGCATAGAGCTTGAGATCCTAGAGTTCGAGTACCTGCTCAGACCGGTTCGTACAATGATACTTAAGGATGCTGGAGTACTTGAAATTGATGGACAGAAGATCGAGCTACAAAAAGGAGTTGAAACAGAGTTACCGTATTGGCTAGCTAAACAACTAGCGGTAGAAGAGCTGGCAAAGCTTATTGAAACACCGATAACTCTTGAGGATATTGCGCGGCTCCATTTCTCGGTGGTTAGTGCAAAAACACCCTCAGATCTCGAGCCATTACCTCAATACTTTTATCAAGAGGCTAAAACAGTAATAAGAGATTTAGAGGAAAGAGCTAGGAGAGAGCTTAATCCAGCACTTTTCGAAGAGAGCCAAAAAATGACACAGTACCTTGTCGATATTGTTGATAAGCGCTTGACAATGATATTACAGAGTCTTAGGAGCCCAACAAGTATAGCTGAGCTATCCTCAAGGCTGGCACCAGAGGAGACTCTTCTACTAACGTATTTCAGCCAAGTGCTACGAGAATGGAAGAACAAGATACTGCCCAAGCCAGCATAGCGGTATAGCAACGACCCGTGAACGAGATAAAGGGTATTATTTATGCACACTTAGTCAGAGGGGCATAGAGGGCCGTGCAAAGCATACCAGGAATCCTCGAGGAATCAATAATAGATGCCAAGGAGCGATTCTTCGAATTCTTAAGGAGCTTTAGAGATCGTAATGGGAATTACAAGTACCGGGAAAGAATAAGACAAATGATAACCATGGGCCAGAAGAGCCTAATCGTAGAGTACAACGACCTATATATCTTTGATAACAAGCTTGCCAGGCTCCTAATAGATTCCCCCGACGAGGTTCTAAGACAAGCAAGCGAGGCCCTAAAGGAGTTTATCGAATCAGAAGCTCCAGAGTACGCCGAGTCTATCGAGAAATTCTATATAAGGGTACGAGCTCTGCCAAGAACACTACCGCTCCGAAGACTACGGAGCGAATACATAGGTAAACTAGTAATGCTCGAGGGCATATTGGTAAGGGCAACACCGATAAAAGAGAAAATAACTAAGGCCGTCTTCATGCATTGTACAAAGGATCAAGGATGTCACGAATTTGAATGGCCTCCTGAAGGAGAGCTAGTAGGCGAGGTCCTGGAGAAGCCCCCGGCGTGCCCGGTATGTGGGAGCGCTAGCGGCACCTTCCGCCTAATACCCGAGAAGTCCAAGCTCATAGATTGGCAAAGAATAGTGCTACAAGAGAGGCCGGAAGAGATTCCCCCGGGGCAGTTACCGCGAAGCATCGAAGTAGTATTACAAGATGAGCTAGTTGATAGTGCAAGACCCGGCGATAGGGTAACAATTGTTGGAGTTGTGCGCGTTAGACCTGACTCTGCTAAAAAGAAGGCAATTTATGATTTATACATAGATGCTATTCACCTAGAGGTATCCCAGAAGCTTCTAGAGGAAGTAGTAATAACACGTGAAGACGAGGAACGAATAAAGACACTGGCTAGAGATCCATGGATACATAAGAAGATTGTCGCTAGTATCGCGCCCGCAATATATGGACACTGGGACATAAAGGAGGCTATCGCATTAGCGCTCTTCGGTGGTGTACCGAAAGTAACTCCTGACGGGACACGGATTAGGGGAGACATACACGTATTGATCGTCGGTGATCCTGGGACAGCTAAGAGCCAGCTACTCCAATATGTTGCACGTATAGCACCCCGAGGAATATATACAACGGGTAAAGGAGCAACAGCAGCCGGTCTAACAGCAGCAGTAATACGAGACAAAGCCACGGGCGAATATTATCTTGAAGCTGGTGCGCTTGTATTAGCAGACGGCGGCGTCGCAGCAATAGATGAAATAGACAAGATGAGGGACGAAGACCGTGTCGCCATACACGAGGCAATGGAGCAGCAGACAGTCAGCATAGCAAAGGCAGGTATAGTTGCTAGGCTAAACGCAAGAACGACAGTAATAGCTGCCGGAAACCCCAAGTTTGGGAGATACTTGACAAACCGTACTCTCGCCGATAACATAAACCTGCCAGTCACTATACTCTCGAGGTTTGATCTAATATTCATTCTTAAGGATAGACCAAACCCGGAGGAGGATAGGAGAGTAGCGCATCACATACTACAAGTGCATAAAGAGACCGAGAAAGTTAAGCCAGAAATCGAGCCAGAGCTACTGAAGAAATACATCAGTTATGCTAGGCGCTATGTAAGGCCGCGTCTCACAAGCGAGGCTATCAAGCTAATAGAGGACTTCTATGTCCAGATGAGGAGAATGAGCCTAGAGTCAGCTGACGGAGCTATACCAATTACGTTGAGGCAGCTCGAAGCACTCGTGAGACTAGCCGAAGCCCACGCCAGGATGGCACTTAGGAACGAAGTAACAGTAGAGGATGCAGAAGCAGCAATAAGACTAATGAAGGCATTCCTTGAAAGCGCGGGCCTCGACATAGAGAGCGGCAAGATAGATATAGACATAATCATGACCGGAAAGCCACGAAGCAAACAAGAGAAGTTTACAAGAGTAATGGAGATAATAGAGCAGCTAGAATCCGAGAGTGAAGAAGGATGCGCAAAGCTCAGAGACATACAAAAGAGGGCACTAAGTGAGGGCATAGAATCAAACATAGTGGAAGAAGCAATAAAGACTATGAGACGCGACGGAATAATTTACGAAAAGAGCCTTGGATGCTACGCTATAGTCCGCTAAGGAGCAACAATAAATACAGATTTACTCTTCTCCGCTTTGCTCCGCACCTTCAAAGAGTTCGAGACAGCCTTCTTTCTCCAAGCGAAGCCTCCATAGGTTCACAGGCATCCACATAATCCATGCAGGAACTCTCTTAATGAACTCATAAGCCTCCTCCCATGTCTCAAGCCCTAGCTTCTTCGCTAGCTCTTCAAGGCTCATAGGACGGTGCAAGTACTCATGTATAACCTTGAGTATCTCCGGAGTAATGAAAATTTGCTTCTCCCCAATAACCACTATATACTCTTTACACTTCTCGCTCGCCATTACTACCTACCCCCACTCCCTAGCACCCAGACTACAGCTTTTAATGCTAATCCCTTGTGGGCGGTACCCGGGGGCGGAAGTACTATAGCTGCAACATCACACTATCAGCGCTGGAACGCGCGGGCATCCCGCCCCATAAGTTATGATTCTCTCGCTTACCACACGACTATCTATATTAACTTGACTCCCTTGTCCTAACTTTACTTACAAGGTCTTTAACAACAGCATAAACCTCGTCAACAAGTCTATCACGGTTCTCAAGGGTTACTTCGAACCAGTACCCCTTTGTCTTAAGAACCGGGAGAATCTCGGGATCCCTTAAGCGATAGTGTGCAACAAAGATACCAGGCTTCCCGGACTTAACGACATCAAGAATTATCCTACGTATTCTGGGGAGTCTTAACTCCATAGGACCTATCTCGTCTATAACAACTAGGTCGGCGCGAACCAGGCCTCTTAGAGCCTCCTCCGCGACCTTTTCTGCTTCCCTACAAGTAGTATAACGTCCTACCGCGGGACCATCACATCCATTTATCTTGGCAAGCCAGCCTGACACCCTTCCATCAAGGCTCTCGATGCGAAAACCTATTCTTCTGCCACCTACTCGGACCTCGGGGCAATAGAAACCGACAACAGAGATGCCGTCAGAAACAAGCCTTTCTAGAACACGCTTAACGAGCGTGGTCTTCCCAATACCCGGACGTCCTGTTATTACTACAAACCGCTTACTAGTTGTCAATGCCTCACCACGCTCATAGCATTAGCTCCGGCTATGTCTAGAGACACGTACTAGATACTCCTCTGGAGGTACATAGAATAGGAGCTTTCCTTTATGATAATCTCTTATAACCGCACGGGCAGCCTCTTCTATTAAGGGTTCGCCATCGCTCTTATAGCGCCATCCACGTCTTAGGGCAATCAGTTCAAGGATCTTATAAGGATCTTTCTCGTCAATGCCATAAGCATCCTTAACGCTTCTAGGGTTATAGCGTAGAGCCTTTTCAAGAAGCATTACTGCTGGCCTAACTGGGTCCTTTAACTGTTCAGGAGGATAACCACGTATAATGGCCTCCAAAGGCCCGCCCTCAACGGGAATAACGCCCGGTGTATCTATCATGTACAAGTTCTCTCCTATTCGATAGAGCTGAGCATGAGTAGTGTAGCCCGGGCTTCCGGGAATGGGGCTCGTGGAGGCGCTATGACGCCCTTTTAGCGCATTTATGATGCTCGACTTTCCTGTCTTTGGGAACCCCGTCACAGCGACTATTGCGGGGAGGCTTGTAGCTGCCCTTCTAATAGCTATACGGAGCCTTCTTGTACCCTTATGGTCTCTCGCAGCAATATAAACGGCTCTGTAGCCCCTATTCTCAAACAGCTTCTTCCATTTCTCAGCGACATCTCGGGGTATAAGATCGCTTTTATTAATGACTATTATTAGTTTCTTTCCCATACTCTCAACGAGGCGCTCCAGTCTGCGACTACGAGTAGATATTGGATCCCGTGCATCAACTACTTCTAAGACTATATCAGCTCTCCGTATAACCCATACAAGTGATCTCCACGAGGCTAGTATCATTGCTATCCACCGCTGGCTCGTCCCTATACCCCCTTTCTACGATGGAATGCAATCAACTACTGTTCTCTAATATACCTTATGAGAAGGGATCACTTACCTCTCTTAGCTGTAAAGAACTCGAATAGACTCCGCTGGCCTGCTGCAGCAGCTGCCTTTAGCTGGTTCTCGGTGACCCCGAAGTAGCCTAGTATCCTTAGGGCTGCTGGTATAATCTGTCTATCAATGTAATATTCTACATCAATATCCTCGGGCTTTACCATGAAGTATGGATATGCGCGACTTGATATACTTCCTCGACCTTTTACTATCACGTAGCCTATTTTATCGCCGGGAGATACTTCATAACCTGCATCTCGCATCCTCTTGGCAGCTACTACGTGCGGGGCCTCATGCTCATACTCATCTAGTTTCTTGCTAAGAGTTTTCCATATAATTAGTTTCTCTATAGGTATTTTCCCTTCCCTAAGCTCCTTTATCACTCTTCTAACATACTCTATAGCTTGATCCACGTTCCCCGTCTTGAGGACTATCTCAGCAGTTGTTGCCTGGACTTCCTTGGCTAGTTCACACCAGTCGCCTCGAACTGCCTCGAACCCTACGATATCTATTCGTCCATCCTCAAGTATGCCTGCATATCTTTTCTTAGCCTCCGTGAAGAATACCCTCTTGTATATCTTGTCTATTTTTATCTCGAAACCTAGCTCCTTCTCAACATACTCTATAAGCTTCTTTACCTTCTCGGGATCATATGTCACAAAGAGTGAGTCTGTGTCGCCATATATTACCTTGAGTCCTAGCTTACGTGCATACTCTATAGCTGAGCGGATAAGGTTTCTTCCCCAAGCTGTTACAGCTTCAGCACATCTCCTACAATACCACCGGGCGCCTGTCCATCCCATGTACCCGTAGCTAGCATTAGCTAATACTTTGAGAGCCTTCTGTCTCTCGTCGAGTAGCCGATACTCCGGTGAATTAACTGGATACTTCTTCATTTCTTCCCTAACCTTCTTCCTAAGAGATATAAGATTCACTAACACGGTTTTGAAGAAGCCTGGGGGCTCCTTGCGAAATCTATGCCCAACCTCGGGGGCAACGTAGCAACCACCGTATTTCTCGCACTCAGCCGGGTCATCAACTATAGTATCGGGACCTACATTGTACTTTATCATTATGTTGGGATACATGGAGCTAAAGTCCAGAACAGCTATGTTTTCGTGAACGCCTCTTAGCGGCTTAAGCACTATAGCTCCGCGGTAACTCTCCTCCCTACGTTCTACCCTATTAGGTACAAGCTCATTCATGTCATATGCTGCACGAATAAGGTACCATTCTAGCCTAAAGCCTACTCCCATAGCACCAACTTGGTCCAGTGGAACACCGGTAACTGTTGATAACTGGATAGCGAACGGCAGCATCTTCTCCGCTAATCCATAGGTTGAGACAACATCGTCCAAGGCGTATTGGCGTAGTAGGTCACGTTTCTTGGGATCGTCCCAGTATTCGGGGATACGCCACCAATCTATTAGGACTCGCTCGCTCTTCTTCATTACGCCTAGGTATTCAGCTACCTCTTCTAGCGTCTTAACCTTTATTTCATGCATTTCCTCAGCGTAGTCGTATAGATCTACGTTTAGGCGACCAGGAACCGATATATGGCCGTGAACACTCGTAGTTGGTTCAGCACCTACTCTCCTAGTTACGTCAAGCTTTATCCCTAGTCTATGAGCCCTATTAAGCAAATATGGCCAGTCAAACTCGTTATTATTATATCCAACAATAATATCTGGATCAAAGCTTTTCACATAGTTGATAAACTCTCTTATAGCTTTTTTATCGTCATATCCATCTGCTTCAAAAAGCTTCTTCTGCCCTGAGGAATCCATTACGGCTATGATTATTACTGGGTCTGTATTAGGGTTAGGGCTTCCATGCTTACTATAAACCTCGATGTCGAACGCGAGGACACGGAGCATGGATAAGTAGCTCTGTATAGGTGCATCCTCTCGAGGCCTCGGATCCGATACTATGTTGAACGCTTTTTGTACACGATACCCGGCCAAGGATTTTATCTCTTCTACTTCGACCTCGTAGACGTGGAACGGGAACAAATGCTTATCAATTAGGTACCTCATTGCAAACCTTATATCAGCTTCAAGGACGTCTTCAACGTCACTGATACGTCTAACTTCTTCACGATACGTCCTAACATACTCCGGTATAACCGTTGTTACACGGATAGCTTTGCGAGGCCTCCCGAAGTACCTTTTATCAAGAAGTCTTACATCAATAATCGGGCTTGGAGGCTTACTTAGCCCCCTAATACGGCTCATAACTTTCTCATAGTCAGTGGTATGCTTAGCTAATAGTGCGTAGAAGTAAGGCCTAAACCTCTTATCAAATAAAACAACACGCTCACCACTGGACAGTAGGCCCCAGAGTACTATTACTGGTTCTTTGCCTATTATCTCATAGCTTGAATCAAGGAGCATGAATTCTATTTTCTGTGGCAATGTGGTGGCCCGTATTAGTAGTAGTAATGGGTAGAGACTTTTTTCGCTAACATTTCCAGGCAGGAAGCTTGACCATTACTAGAGCGTGGCGCTCATTGCCGTAATAATTTGGTATGAGACCTGCATAGCCGAAGCCGTGTTTAGCATAGAGCACTTGGGCACCCATGTTTCGAATATCGACCTCAAGGATATAGAGACGGGGCCGTAATACATCACATAGCTCAAAGAGGCTTTGTAACAGAATAGAAGCTACGTGTTGCCGGCGACAATCTTTCCTAACAGCTATCGAGACTATGTGGCAAATACCGCCTCTCCGCTGAAGAGCAACTATGTAGCCATCAATATGGCCGTTCTCATCAACTGACACGAGAAAATACTTACCGCCATTACTAAGCTCGTATAATATATCGAAATACCATCTAGGATAAGGGGAATCAAAAGACCCGAGCTCTATTAGAAATACTTGATCTAAATCCTCGCGCCCAGCATTCCTAACTATGTATCCACATCTAGCCCCGCCTAAGGCCTGCCCCCGCTGATACGAGGATTTATGAGCCCTGGGATATAGGTACAACCAAGCAAGGGGGAATTAGTGAGAATAGTCTACAAGGACTTAAAACAAGGCGTCATCAAGGTTATTCCAGAGTCAACGGACGATCTCTGGCTCCTCCACACTATTATTCAGCCAGGTGACTACGTTAGAGCAAGGACTTTTCGCGAGATTCACTTCGGTGAAAGAGGGAGTGGAAGGAGTAGCCGTATCCCTATGGTTCTAAAGATAAGGGTTGAGAATACGGAGTTTCAGCCCTTTACTACTAGGCTTAGGATACGCGGAGTCGTCGTCGAGGGTCCCGAGAAGTATGGCGTGCTCGGGAAGTATCACACTATAAGCCTCGACGTCGGAACTGAGATAGAGATTACAAAACCCAGTGGATGGCCGCATTCTATTCTTAAGCGAATAGAAGAGGCAAGTAAGGGCCCTACAGCCCTCATAGTAGCCATCGACTATGACGAATACGCCGTAGCCATAGTAAAGGGGCAAGGAGTTAAGATAGTTGCAGAGGGCTCGCTACGTCTACCTGGTAAAGATGATCCTCACCGAGAAGAAAGACTCCATGAAGCCTTGGTGGAGATAACCAAGATTATTGAAGAGCTAATCCAGCGGGAAAAGCCACTACTTCTCGTAGTTACGGGGCCAGGATCAGTGAAAGATATGTTACTAGACCTAATAAGGGAGAGAGTGACAACTTTGCCTAGGATTCTCCGCGATAACGCCTCAATGGGGGGCTCTGCCGGCGTCTACGAGGAAATACGGCGGGGAGCGCTTAGGGATGCTCTACGAGAAGCTGCTAGCATCTATGCAGAGGAATTTATTGAGAAGTTCGAGAGAATGCTTGCAAAAGAACCAGAAAGGGTTGCATATACACTTGACGAAGTAATTAGGGCCGCAGAAGCGGGTGCCATCGAGGAATTACTAATACTTGATGAACTAGTTCGCCACCCAGACCCCTCTATACGGGAGAAAGTCGACAAGCTGCTTCGGGACGCTGACAAGACTAGAGCTAAGATAAGCTTTGTTAGCGCAGAGACCCCTGCTGGGCTCAAGGTTAAGGCACTAGGCGGCGTAGTGGCAATACTTCGCTACTCATTTACCTAGGCTTTTATCCCTTTTCTGAGGGAAGCAAACTATACATTTTAGTCGGATACCTCCTAACTTCCTCTCCTCTAATTGGTAAGCGGGGTGTAAACACAACATAGCCATCAACTATCTCGCCATATCCCTCCTCAACTAGATGTAAGTACTCAGGCGTCCTTGGCCCCCTCTTAGCTCTTAACAAGCCCTGAGAATCATGCTCCTCATAGGGTTTTGCAATCCTTAGAGCCTTTCTCAGCAATCGTATTCGCATTTGAACTCTATCCTTATAGCGAGCCGGGCAATAATGAACCGTTATTCTCCTTGTATTCTCAAGAGCCCATCTCACTAACTCTATTGCTGCTTCCTCGCTACCTAGCACTGTTGGGGCATCCCTATGAACTCTGTAGCCGCGTTTCATAAGCTCTGTGATATTTGATGGCGAAACCTCTGCCTCATTGAGGTTTATGAACTCGGCACCTATCTCGTCTAGCCACTTTATAAGAGACTTTAGTTCATTAACTTTATCGGGGAGCACGGGCACCTCAACGCCCACGCGTACACGTCTCAGTATTTTTATAGCTGTTTCTATTCTTTTAAGGAGCCATTGAGCTGTTGGGTGGAAACGTATTTCATCAAGTCCAGC
>JALVHV010000074.1 GCA_027028845.1 Pyrodictiaceae archaeon
TAAAAAGAATATGAGCCTAAAGGAAGCATACATGAACGCCTGGAGAACCGCTGCGCGCCAGAAATACCTGGAGGTATTGAAGGCGCTTGGCCAAGGCTAGCACGGCGCGGGCAAAGCCATCACTACTAAAGCGACTATACCCTAAAGCCAAGACCGATCTCGAAATATTTTTACTACTATATATTCCTTTAATAGTCATAACTGTCGCATTTATAGTCCCGCTTCTGACAATCATACCCGAGGCAGCAAAGGCGGATTATAAAGGACTACTAAGCAACGTATACTACCTGGAGCTCGACAAATATAGCGTCAATAGGTTCGTGGTTGTAAATAAGCTCCCTAACGAGATACGAGTCACTATCAACGGGTTCGATTTCGGAGTAATAGGGAACTCAATAATAAATGCTGCAATAGTTACCATAATAGCTGCTATACTAGGCTCTAGCCTTGCACTACTCATTGGTATCTATAGATTCCGGGGCCGCAGGGTCTTCTCGGTACTAGCGTATATCCCCTTACTCATAGCCCCCTTCGTTAATGCTTACGTGGTGAAGGTTGTATTTGCTCCAAGCCTTAGCCCGCAAGGCAACACGCTATCCTACTTACTTAATCATCTCTTTGAGCCCTTGCTGGGCAAGAAGCTAATAATAGCGTTTGACAAGCAGGCCGGAGTAGCTCTCGCTCAGATACTCATGTTCTACCCAATAATCTATATCAATACGCTTGCTGCCCTAGGAGCCGTAGACGCGACCCTGGTCGAGCAAGCCCTCAACCTGGGAGCACGTGGCCTTAAGCTCCTACGAAGAATAGTGCTTCCCCTCGTCGTGCCCGGTATTCTTGCAGGATCAACTCTCGTGTTTATCCTTAGCCTAGAAGATGTTGGTGCACCCCTGGTCTTTAACTATGATAAGATGATATCGTACCAGGTATACCAGTTCTTCCAGTCAGCGGCAGCAGGGGATAGAGCAACTATAGCCGCGCTAAGCCTAATACTATTAACAGCGGCAGCGATACCGCTCGTGTTCATACGCCGCTACCTAAGCCTCCGCTACTATGCGCGCCTTGCTCGTGGCGCGCCTCGTCCGTTCCAGGGGATAAGGCTCGGCAAGGCCGGGTACCTGGTAGCATACCTGGTGTTCCTACCCATTGTCGTCGCCGCGGCTACGCCGCAGATAGGAGTCATAATCTTATCGCTTAGCAAGAGATGGGTAGGTCCTCTCCCAGACCTGCTTCCAGCACATAACCTTCTAGCCAACTTCCACGCAATAGTATCTGACCCAGGTCTCCGTAGAGCAATAACTAATAGCCTCACTTACCTCGGGGAGGCAATAATCTTCGTCGCGATACTTGGCTTCATGACGGGCTACGCCATAGCCAGGGCAAGGCTCCCGGGAGCAGGCCTACTAGACATACTAGCCTCCCTCCCATTAGCGGTGCCTGGCCTCGTAGTAGCGTTTAGCTACTTCGTATTCTTCTCCAAGTACAGCCTCTATGGGTTCTTTGACCCATTCCTAAACCCTGGACACGTGCTCGTACTCGCCTACATTATCAGGAAGATGCCGTTCACCGTGCGCTCGGTGTTCACATCGGTTATTCAGACACCAGAGGAGCTAGAGGAGGCAGCGCGAAGCCTTGGGGCGAGGAGAGCTCGCGTAATAAGGCGGATAGTGCTTCCCCTGGTATGGTATGGTATAGTAGCGGGGTTGCTGCTGAGCTCCATATATATACTAAGCGAGGTAAGCGTAAGCGTCACCATAGGTGCTCTCAAGGGAGGCCCGATAGCTAATCCAAGCACACATGCAGCGCCAATAACCTATGCTATAGCAGAGATATTCACACTGCCATCGGTCACTGGTGGTACGCAGCCACAGGCGAGAGCAGCAGCCCTAGCGGCCTTGCTCATGATAACAGAGATAGCTGTTATCGCCATAGCATCGCGCCTCGCGAGGAGGGGACAAGCACTCATAACCCTCTAGGCTCCTAGGCGTGAGGTGGTTCGGGTCTTGGGCTTCATCCAGGTAGAGGACGTGGTTAAGCGCTTCGGTCGCACACTCGCGTTACGAGGAGTATCCCTATCCATAGAGAAGGGCGAATTATTCGCCATACTAGGGCCGAGCGGGTGTGGCAAGACAACGCTTCTCCGCATCATAGCTGGCTTCGAGGTACCGGACTCGGGTAGGATAATGTTTGAGGGACGTGATGTAACCGAGCTGCCGCCGGATAAGCGTGGTACTGTAATGGTTTTCCAGAACTGGGCACTATGGCCCCACATGACCGTCTATGAGAACATAGCCTTCGGCCTCCGGCTCCGCAAGCTTCCACGCGAAGAGATAGATAGGCGGGTAAAATGGGTACTGGATCTACTAGGTCTCCGTGGAATGGAGAAGAGATATCCTGGCCAGCTCAGCGGCGGGCAGCAACAGAGAGTAGCACTTGCCCGAGCACTTGTCGTGCAGCCACGCGTCCTCTTACTCGACGAGCCCCTTAGCAACCTTGATGCAAAGCTAAGGCTGAGGCTGAGAGGTGAGCTCCGTAAGCTCCAGAGAAAACTCGGCATAACAATGATATATGTGACGCATGACCAGGAGGAGGCGATGAGCCTGGCAGACCGCATAGCGGTTATGAGAAACGGTGTAGTAGAGGAGGTAGGCAGCCCGGAGCAACTCTATAGTAATCCATCGAAGCTCTTTACCGCGATGTTCCTTGGGAGAACAACGCTGGTACTAGGAAAAGTAGTTGACACCGAGGATCGAACAGCGGTGATACAGCTAGGCGAGATACAGGTCAAGGCAATCAACCATGGCCTAGGCAAGGGGGATACAGCAGCACTAGTAGTAAAGGCAGAGGGCGCGACAACGAGGCAGCCCCACAGCCCAGGCGACTACACCGTGCTCCGCGGAACAGTATCGGTATCAATGTACATTGGCTCATTCATAGAGGTGCGCTTAGCTATCCCAGGGCTCGAGAAGGATATACTACTAGACCTTCCAAGTGATGAGAAGGAGCCACCAATAGGCTCAGAGCTTGAGGTCTACGTACCGCTCAGAAATATGCATGCATATCCAGCAGAGGAGGAGATAGTAAAAGAAGCACTAGAACAAGCCTAAGCCCTAAAGAGCCCAGTTATCTTTCTCCGAAGAGGCTCTAGGGACTCTATGCGCTTATTTATTAGCTCCCTAGCGTATGCCTCTAGCTCGCTCTCAACTACTCTCTTATACTCCTCGTCGAGCTGGTTAAGGTACTTACTCGCTATCTTGCCTAGTTCTTCGAGGCTCATGCAGAGGCCACCTCCTCCCCAGGGACAAGGACTAGCCTAGGCTTACCGGTATTTAATAGCCCCGTTCACCGTCCTCGGAGAACAAGTGTAATGGGGAAGGACGGCCGGGAGTGACCCGCCCCCTGCCCATCTAGCCCCGGGACACGGGGTCAAGTTGCAGGGGACCGGGGTTCCACGCTTAGATGAGGCCAGCTGGTTCCTAGAATAAGGTTTCTATCCCGGAGCAGCTATAGGTCAAGGGCCTGGGCTACTTCCTTTACTAGGGCCCGGTACTCCTCAATGGAGCTAACTACTCTATACCTCTGAGTCAGTGTGCCAAGATGCCTCCGGATACCGCGTCTAAGGAACCTATAGTCGCCGAGAACAACGAGGGCGGTATCATCTGGGCTTCTACGTGCTCTTCCCACGGCCTGTAGTACTCTCATAGCAGCGTTTACCTCGAAGAACATTGTCTTGGCTCTTTGCTCACCTATTCTCTCTGCTATTGCCTTTACCTGGTCCTCTACATAGTCGTCTGGTTGTGGATAAGGAACGCCAGCAACAAAGACTACGGAGACAAGGCTTTGGCCACGATTATCTCGTAGCTCGATGCCCTCTGTTAGTTTTCCTCCAGCAACTGCTTCTATTACTACGTGTCTTTCCCTACGAACCCGCTCAGCAACATCCTCTATCGAGGTATCCTTGTTCTCGCTTACCAGTTTGTCTCCGAGCCTTGCTGAGAGGAAGCTATGGATGTTCCTTAGCATCTCGTAGCTCGGGTACACGACTAGCACTGAGCGCCTAGTAGCATAAAATGTCTCTGTAATATACTCGGCGTAGAGACGATACATCCTAGTACTTCTCATAGAGTACCTAGACGTAAGCTCAGCGGTAACCATTACCGCGAGAGTCTCCCGTGGAAAGATGGGGCCATAGTGCTCCTC
>JALVHV010000075.1 GCA_027028845.1 Pyrodictiaceae archaeon
GAGCACGATAAGAGATTCGAAGCCATCGAGCGTAAGCTTCTGGAACATGATAAACGATTCGAGGCTATTGAGAAGAAGCTGCTAGAGCATGATAGACGCTTCGAGGCAATAGAGAGGAAACTACTAGAACATGATAAGAGATTCGAAGTAATAGAGAAAAAGTTATTAGAGCATGATAAGAGGTTTGACGAGCTAAATAAGAGAATTGACAGTGTTGAGGCCAAGCTCTACGAGCATGATCAGAGACTCAACGAGATCAATAAGAAGCTTAGCAACGTGGAACTTATCGTCGGAGCTATGGCTGAGAGCATGTACTCGAGATTTGTCCTTGATGACTTGAAGGAGGATATTAGGGGGAGGGGTGAGAGAATAGTTGAGCGTAGAAGAAACGCTAGGATTAATGACGAGGATATTGACTTACTAATAGTGACTGATAAATCGGTCTACGTCGTAGAGGTAAAGGTTAAGCCCAGGGTCGCTGATGTCGGCGCGCTACTGGCAAAGGCCGAGATTGTTGCCAAGAAGTACCCCGGGTTAAAAGTAGTCCCGGTACTCGCAGGCGCCATGATCGGTAGCGAGGTTCTAGGATACGCGAAGGGCAAGAACGTGGAAGTCTACATATACTAGGCAAAAATGACCAGATAGAGCTCTAGCTGACTAGGCATAGGCATAATAGAGTGTTAGGATGAATTGTTGAGAAGCCCTAGGTTCTGGGCAAAAAGGGGTGAATAAGAGCCAGGGCCGGAAAAGTGCCCGTGTTATAGGGGCGTGAGCTAGCGTTGAGAACCAGGTCTCGGAGACAATAAGGTGTTGTGAAGGAGTTTTACTCCCCTCTGTTCTCCTCTTCGGGGCCTGTTATGCGCTCTAGTTGTTTGCTGACGCTCCCGACTAGTTTCTCTGCCTCGGGTACTCCACGGGCCTCTACATAGATTATCGTCGTTGCTATTATGGCTGCTAGTATCCAGCCCACGCCATTCATGAATACGCCTAGTATTGGCGCAACTATGTATAGTATTGAGGCGCCCCACGCCGCCCTTGTCCGGGCCTTGTCGGCTTCTCCGAGGAATATTAGCCCGGTAAGGGTCTCAGCCGCGACCAGTAATGGGGCGGCGAAGTAGATTATGAGGAGCCCGGCCTTGAACGCATTAGTACTATTAACAATCACGGCTATCATCTCGGACAAGAAGCCCAGGGACGCCAGGCCAGCACCAGTTATGAAGCCTAGGCCAGCTGTCCTCGCAGCCTTTCCTAGCCGCCTCGCCTGCCCAGCCAGTATCGCGCCGGAGAACACGTAGCCAAGGCTAGCAACTAGTAATAGGAAGTATGCGAACCCTAAGGCAAACCTGCCAAACACTGCGGGAGAGCTAGCCTCTATGAGGCGGCCCGTCAACGCAACCATAGCGCTTACGGCCTGTACGCCAGCAACCATTGCCAGCTTCCGGTTAAAGACTGGTTCCTGCGACAAGCTCGCTCACCAAAATCCTATCTGCAATTAATTAGTAGACGGAGTAGAATAAAGACCTTTTGACAAACACCCCCATAATACTATCCTCTAGGGCACAGAGTAACTGGCTGTGAGGATTGAGCCCCGCACAGGGCAGGGCTGTCCCGGGGAGCCCCTCTTGTGGGCGATGAGCGGCTAGGGGTGGACCGAGCCGCTAGGCAAAACCGGAGACATTATATTAGAGCTACAGGGTATGGAAACGTAGCAACCATATGGGTTATACAAGGGTTAAGACAATATGATGTCAAGGAGGCCCCTCATAGTATTAGCGATTATAGCGATACTATTAGTGACCCCGTTCCTCCTACGCAGCCCGCCTCCCCGCGAGGCGAGCGATACGGGTGCCACGACCATCATACTTGGCAAGAACATTACTTTCTATCCCTATCTGGACAAGGCTAGAGGGAGAACATCAATAGAAATGCTTAGCCGTATCCTCGCAGAGGCTAAGCAACAACTACTAGCCAATAACCTATCCATTACCGGGCGGAGAGCCGGGCTAGTAAGAGACCTCATCCTATACAGTCGCCTTGTCAATGACTCGGTCCTAGATATTCGTGGCAAGCTGTTCTACTTCGCAGTCCTCGCAGCAAGACACGGAAACAACTCAGTAACTAACAACAATGCCTTCCTCGGCCCAGGAGTAAGAGTCTCAATAGCTCCGAGCCGCGTAAAGGGAGGCATCGACCTCGACATAAGTACAGCTCATTGGTCCTGCGGGACACTACTAGTAGCCAAACACCTATATGGACAAGCACCCCCAATACCTATAGCAATAGGAGAGATCGCATGCACAGACAAGATAACAACAGTGATACTCCGGATAGGAAGTGACTACGCACTAGTTGTCCTACGCCCAGTCAATGAGACCATCCCGTAATAGATAGTGGGCTTATTAACCCCCTTTCTTCGTATGCCTAGCTTAAGCAAAACATTCCCAAGCTTATGTGCCGCAGCCCTGGGACACGGAGATGAACAATTCATGGTGCTTGGGTGGCTGAGGAGCAAGACTAGTCGCAGACAAAGAGAGGCGAGGGAACAGGCTACGAGCAGGTATAGTCCAGAGATACTAGCTACCTTCCGCAAGGCCGAGGAGGCGCTACGCCGCGTAGAGATACCGGGCTACGACTTCGACATAGTGAGTAGTGGCGTTGTCAAGAGGCTGAGGCTTAGCGGCGACAAGCTCATAGTGTTCCTAGACTACTTCGGCACAGATCCCTCGTGCTTCTTCTGCCGCTTCATAAACCAAGCCCTCTGGAACACAATACTATCCAAGGCCGCAAGGGAGCTAGAGAAGGCAGGGATAAAGAACGTTGAGTTCGTTGACTATGCGACTGGGCTACGCCTAGAATACAACAAGGAATGGTAGCACGGTATTGTGTCTAGTAGGGTTTATAGCGCTCCATGTATACACTGTGTATACTTGGTGCGTATTTAGTTGAGTGCTGTAATTAGTGTAAGAGTTCCTAAGTGGGTTAAGGAGAAGCTCGAGAAATACGGAATAAATGTCGCTGAGGTCGTTAGGAGGAGCCTCATAGAAGAGATAGAAAGGGCAGAGATGAATGAGATAGGGAGGCAGCTGGATGCTTTAAGAGAAAGACTGCGAGGCAAGATAGATCCATATGAACTCGCGAAAATAATTGATGAAGAGCGGAAAGAGAGGTAACAGACTGTGCTCGTGGTTGATGCGAGTGTCTATGCTCCCCTAATAGCTACGTGTGGGAGAGCACTCCTAGATACTGTTAAGCAGTTAAGGTTTGTTGTCCTAGACCTCACGATCTATGAAGTGTGTAATGTTTTCTGGAAGGAACATAGGAAGCTTAACCGGATAGGTAGAGAAGAAGCTGTTCAAGCCTGTAGAGCGGCTAAGTCTCTAACCCGGTACATGAGAGTATATAGCATCGGAGACCTTTGTGTAGGGGATGTTATGAAGATAGCGATTGAGAACAATATTACATTTTATGACGCCTCGTATATAGCCTTAGCACGGGTGCTCCAAGCACGGCTTGCAAGCGAGGATAAGGACATATTAAACGTTGCACCAAGCTATGGCGTAGAGGTTGTTCGTTTACGGGAATTGCTTAATCGCTTCACTGGATCAAGGTAGTTAATAATGGATAACGCCTAGAACTGGTTTATCTCGTTGATTATTGTCTCTATGCGCCTCCGGTGCCTCTCGAGCGCGTTGAGTAGTGCTTCTGGGCCTCCCTTGGCTAGTAGCTTCTCCCTCACAGTTCTCGAAGCCGCTGCCTCCGGGTTCTCTAGTATTTGCTCCATGTCGTCGGCTAGGCTCTTCAATGCTAGGTTGTGGCGGAGATAGTTCCTCGTCTTCTCGGCTCCGTGTCTAGCTATTAGGGCTCTTAGCTTCTCGGCGAGCAATGTGTACGCCTCTACTAGTCTCCTGTACTCCTCCCGGTACCTTGTAGCAAAGTCAGCGAACTCTGTGCCCTCTAGGAGGGGTGCAACATCGTCTATCCTGCCACTCGCTACCAGCCTCGCTATGCGGCGATACATGCTCCTACGAGTAGCCTCATCTATCTCTGCTGCTCCCAGGAGGCTCTTGAACACGTATTGCTTGTTCTT
>JALVHV010000076.1 GCA_027028845.1 Pyrodictiaceae archaeon
AAAAGGAGAAGGTGTGGAGCGATGCGTTCGAGATAATTATGGCTCTTTTGGCCCCGGTTATCCTGGAGCGTGGCTCTCCTTGGGTAACGGGTTGTGGGAGAGACTGGTCTACGCTGCTAAAAGGCTTATTGGCCTGCGTAAACCCGTTACGAGGGATATGTTTGAGCGCCGCCTCTATCTCTGGCCACAGGATTTCCGCGTAACGGAGCTAGGAGGCCGCGAGCCATATGCTGCTTTCAACCCTGGCGCTATCCTTGAGCGCGACGAGCTGCTAGTCTTCCCCCGGCTCGTGACTGGCTACTTCTGGTACACCTCCGTGATAGGGTTCGTGCGCCTCGGGCTCAGCGAGGTCCTCGAGGCCCGTGTCGAGAAGCCGTTGTGGACGAGGATAGTTGTGCACCCCTCTACGAGACGCGACCTAGCTGGGTGCGAGGACCCAAGGGTTAGTAGAATCAGGGACAAGTACTATGTCCTATACACAGCGCTGGAGCCTTATCGTGACCGGCTACACGCGATCAACGCTTACTCTGCTCAGGGAGTAGCAGTGCTCAGCGAGAACCTAGCCCTGGAGGAGAAGCACGTCATAGACATAGTTGATGAGAAGGGTAACCGCCACCCCGTCGACGAGGTCAAGGACTCGGCCCTACTAGGCGAGGAGAGAAATGGTTTCTGGATGCTAACGAGGCCAGTAATAGGGGGCGTGGCTGCCTCGTGGCGCGGCTTCCTGGACACGGAGCAGTGGATTATCCGGGCCGAGACGTTGGAGCCCGTGCTGCTCCCCGAGCCCTGGGAGTACAAGACCGGGTGGTCGACGAACGCGGTCAGGATAGGGAGTGATGAGTACCTGGTGGCGTGGCATGGTGTTGGCAGGGACCTAGTATACCGGACCGGGTTCGCCGTCGTGGATGAGGAGGGCTCGCTGAGAGCGATAACCGATTACTTGTTGGAGCCTAGGACTGTGCAGGAGTTCTCCGGCGAGAGACCCGGGGTAATCTTTGGCTGTGGCCTAGTAAGGCACAGCGAACTACTATTATTCATTGGTGGTGTCGCTGATACCGGGATAGGGGTCTACGTAGCCGAGATAGACAAGGTAATGGAGAACATGAAGTGGCTACAGAGAAGCTAGCAAGGAGTTAACAAAATCGTCTTGAGCTCCAGGGGCCTAAACCGCAGAAGCATTTCTCCTCTCCTCATCTCTAGGGGTTCTTGCTCCTCCTCCAAGAGGTTCGATACACTAGCCCCGCATACCTGCGCGGCGTGGAGCCTCACCCTGATGGTCTTTGTCACCGGGTAGGGGTTGAAGAGGCGGAGGACGACATGGTTACCCCTCTCTGCTTTCTTGAACCCACCAAGTACTAGGGGCTCGCTGAGCCATAGGAACTGCTCTTCTCGGCCAGGTATACCCCCTCTCAGCACTATGGGGGCATGGATCTGCTCCTCGGCAACCAGGGGCACTTGTGCCTCCTCGTAGCCCCCTCTATGGGGGTAGAGATAGTACGTTGTCGCGAGGTCTCCGAGATCGCTCCAAGGATTAGGGAAGACGGGTGACTTGACTATGCTTAGTCCTACCCGGTCAGAGAGGACGCTGTAGCCGTGCCTACTACGCGACACTAGGGCCAGCCCAGCACGGCCATTGCTGGTATCCATCCAGTGCAGGGCAGGCGCCTCATACATGGCTTCACGGGGCTCACGGATAGCTAACCCATAGGGGGCCTCGGCTACGTAGCGCTCGATCCTCCAGGCGGGGTAGAACCAGGCCTTGGCTATGACTCCCTTGTCTCTCCACCCCAGCTTGGTCTCGAAGCTCAGCAGCCTAGACCCCTTTGCCAGGCAGACTCGTTGCGCGATACGGGAGCCCGAGTACTGGTAGGAGTACTCGATGCAGCTGAGCACCGCCCCGCTTAGCGTGATCCTCGGCTCCTCCTCGAGCCAGGGCTCCCAGTTCTTGGAGAGGAACCGCTTGTCAAGATCCCAGGCATCCCAGAGCCCTGGTTTATCAGGGTGAACCAGCACCCTGTTAGAGGGTGCTGCGAGTACCTCTCCGAGGCCCTTGACCTGGAGAGAGTGTAGGAGAGCGTCTCGTCGCCCTATCTTGGCTCGGAGGTACTCGTTCTCGAGTACAATGTGGTCACTTGCCTCGTAGACGCGTACCCCGTTGCGGGGCTCAGCGCAGCCCCTTGTCACGCGGTAGGAGCGATACCCTAGCCCAGGGGCCTCTACGAGGAAGAGCTTCTCCTCGCCAGCCTCCTGGCACTCAGCTAGCTCAGCGCCATAGGCTAGCCCCTCTACGCCGCGGAGAGCTATTACTGCTCTCCTCCTCCACGGCAATGTGTTAAACACTGTTAGTGCGTCGCCCTCGCCTACTAGCTTGCTGAGGGCCTCCAGAAGGACACTTGACGCGTGCCTAGTAGCGCTGAGTAGCTCCTCCCTGGCCTCCTCGTATACTTCGCGGATAGAGGAGCCAGGCAATATATCGTGGAAAGCGTTCAGTAATACCCTTTCCCATTCTCTCCCTAGCCCAGAGTACTGCTTAGCCCCTCTGAGCCATGCGAGCGTAGCCACTATCTCTGCCTCGACTAGCCTCGTCTCGGCCTCCGCGAACAACTCCTTTATCTCGAGGTTAGTGGTGTAGGTGCCCCGGTGCTTCTCTAGGTAGAGCTCACCCCTCCATACTGGTAGCTTGTCCATAATCGCTACGAGCTGGCCAAGGTACCTCTGCTCCTCGAAGCTCTCTATACGGGGCATTGTTGGCAGCTCCTTGGCTAGGCTTAGCTGCTCCAGCATCTCTGGGGTAGGGCCTCCGCCGCCATCGCCGTAGCCGTAGAGGTAGAGACGGGGCGCTTTGTCGCCGCCAGAGTACCTTGCTAGGGACATCGGGGTGCCGGGCTCGTGATAGCTAGGTACCAGTTCAACGACTATCCTGCTTCCATCGCTTCCTTCCCAGACGAAGACGCGGTAAGGGAACCTATTGGTATCGTTCCATTCGAGCTTGTGTATAACCAGGGCCCTTATCCCGGCCTGGCTCAGTAGTTGTGGGAGCCCAGCACTATAGCCGAAAGAGTCCGGTAACCAGCCTATGTGCGCATATCTCCCAAAGCGCTCGCGTAGATAAAGCTGGCCATAGAGAAGCTGCCTAGCCAGCGTCTCTCCCGAGACAAGGTTAGTATCGGTCTCGACAAGCATGCCGCCAACGGGTACCCAGCGCCCAGCACCCACGAGCCTCCTTATCTTTTCGAAGAGACTAGGAGAGGCCTCCTCAACCCACTTGTAGTAGAGCGTGCTGCTCTGCACGAAGACGGCCCAGTCATACTCCTCGAGAAGATTGGTCATTGTTGAGAAGACGCGTAGAACCTTCTCCTTGGTCTCGGTGAGGGGCCATAGCCAGGCAGCGTCTATGTGGCTATGCCCAGTGATAAACACTAGGGCCTCTCTATTACTGCTAGGTAGCTTCCCGGCTACTAGGCGAATTAATTGCTCCAGCTCCTCGGCGAGCTTGTCAGGGTTAACTAGGTGCTTATACCTAGCGCGGAGGCCCTTGTTGAGGGCTTGCCAGCCGTAGCGATTAGCAAGGAACCCGTACATAGCGGGAATACGGGGCACATCTACGCGGCCTAGGCAGAACCCGCCTAGGCACAGTCTCTGCCCAAGAAGCCTAGCAGCCATGGCTACTTGTTGCAGAGAGGGGACACCCCTAACTATCTCGAGGAGGTGCTCCTCTAGCTCCCGTAGCGCCTCCCGGGCCCATGGCTCCTTCAAGCCAGCTAGGTACTCTATGAATCCGAGAAGCCTCGTAGCAGCGGAGTAGAGGCGCCAGTTAAGCCTAGCGAGATAGGCCTCACCCATGACTATAAGGGGCTCGTATAGGCCGAAGAACGTTAGCGGCGAGACGCGTAGAGAGACGAGGTGCCTGCCTGGCGGGATAAATGCGTAGGGATGTGTCTCGTCCAGGCCCCACCAGGGCTCATTATCTAGTAGGAGGAGGGCGCTCCCGTTAAGCCCTACGTAGAGTAGCCAGCGATAGCCCTGGGGCAGCTCCTCTACATCAATAACCGTACTGGCCTCAAGTAGCTCGCCGGGGTCAAGCCTCGCAGTATAGGGGAGCCTAGTCCTCGCTCCGTTTACTCTCCAGGTGTCCACGGGTCTTGTCTCGGCTATGGAGTAAGCTAGTGCCTCGAAGCCTAGCCGGGCTAGCTCCTCGAGACCCAAGCCTGCTGCTCCCCTATGCCGTGGAGGCTAGGATATCTCTGTCCTTATTCTCGGGTTGAATAGCTCGTCGACAGCGTAGGAGAATAGTAGGAGGCCTAGCTGGAGCCCGACTATCGCGCCTATAGGTGCTAGTATGTAGTGAATTGTCTCTAGGCTCTGGTGAGCCCCCGCCTGGGCGTAGGCCATGTTGAGCATTATTCCCCAGTTAAACGCCGTGAACGGGAGTATCCCGAGGAAGTATAGGCCCACGGAGCCATATATCGCGCCTATCGTTGCGAATATGAAGTTCACCGCTATGAAGCTCATAAGGTTCGGCATTATCTCGCGGAACACTATGTGCCACATAGGCAGCCCTAGTGCCTGCGCAGCCTCAACGAACTCCGTGTGCTTGAGTGCCAGCACAGCTGACCTTATGCTACGCGCCAGCCCTGTCCACGCATTTATGCTGAGCATGAGGCCTATCACGAAGGGGCTCGATGTACGAATAATCGTTGCCAAGACTATTAGCAAGGGGAGACCAGGTATAGTCATGAGTATATCTGTTATCCCCATGAGGACAGCGTCTAATCGGCCACCAACGAAGCCAGCAATCATGCCAACACTTATCCCTATCAGAGTCGTTATGATGCCGGCTGTGAACGCTATTATTAGGACTGTCCGCGACCCCCAGACTATCTCGTCCCATATGTCTGCTCCAAAGTAATCGGTTCCTAGCGGGTGCTCTAGCGACGGGGGCCACTTCAGCAGGGTCGGCTTAATGTAGCGTGGATACTTGTATGTCTGGGGATAAGGCGTTACCTCGGGCCCTATAGCAGCCATCACTATATAGCCGAGTACTATTATGAAGCCCACTAATGCTTTCTTGTTGCGCAGTATGATCTTGCCGGGGACTATTACCCAGTCATGTATGAGGTAGCGAAGCGTCTGCCTTCTATAGCTCATACAGTCTGCGCCCCCCTCCTCACTCTTGGGTCTAGGAAGCCGTAGAGTAGGTCGGCCAGCAAGGCCCCGATGACCACGGCTATAATTATTAGGTTAAAGGCTCCTAGCATTAGGAACCAGTCACGGTTCTCGATAGCCTGGTAGAGTATGAGCCCGATGCCCTGGTAGGAGAAAATATACTCTATTATTATCGAGCCACCGAACATGAAGCCTATGCTGAGCATAAAGGAGGTAAAGAGGGGTAGTATAGCGTTCCTGCCAACATAGCGAGTAATTATTCTTCTCTCCGGTATCCCCCGGGCCTTAGCGTACCCAATGTAGTCCTCTCCTAGAACACTTATCGTGCTCCCCCTCATGCCGAGAGCCCAGCCACCGATGTGAGTAATGACCCATGCAAGGATAGGTAGGGTTGCGTGCCACAGTACATTAGCTATGAATTGGAGCACATGGCCCTGGTGTAGTGCCTCGAGGGCCTGGTAATCGTAGCGGCCTCTTACGGGGAACCAGCCAAGCTGGAACCCGAATATAGATAGAAGGATAATTGCTACTATGTACTCGGGCATTGAGCGGAGTATGGAGAAGAATATGAGGAGCCCGCTATCAAGCCTAGAGCCATGCTTATAGGCCATCGCCATGCCTATGAGTGTTCCAAGGCCGAAGCTTATCACGAGAGCAGTCGCGACGACGAGGACAGTCCATGGTATGGCATCAGCGAGTATCTTGGTGACTGGTGTGCCGGTGCTAACGGATATAGAGACTCCTAGGTCGCCTCGGAAGAACTTAGCCATGTAGCTAACATATTGTTGTAGAAGGGAGCCATTTGGCACAAATGGTGCAACAGAACGAGCCATTGCAAGGGCTTCCTCGTAGCTCATGTAGTATTGTCTGACGAACTGCTGGGCCAAGGCCTGGATAGGGTCACCGGGCATAGCTTTGATAACTATGAATGTGAAGGTCATCGCGAAGTATATTGTTAGAAACGCTATGATTAAGCGCTTGTATATCCAGCGCAAGGCCTGGTTCAGCCCTACGAGAGCTTCTTGCTACAGGGTGGTTTTCCCACTTTTGCCCCTCCTTCTTCTAAAGACGACAAGAGGGGTTAAACAAATATGAGCCGTAAAAACCGTGTGGGATGAGTTGCTAAAAGGAGTCTCCCTGTTAGCTTCCTCTCTTAAGCACATAGCCTATTCCTATACCTATTAGTAAGCCTATGATGAATAGCGCTGCTACTGCGCCCCAGCCAGTCTTCGTGACCGTCTTCGTGGTCGTAACTGTTGAGACGCTCACCGATGTAGTTGTAGTGGTCTTTGTCACAGTCACGGTAGAGGCGGTTCCGGGCGCCGTCTTTGTCTGTACAACAGTCTTCACAGTAGTGGTTACCTTTGGCACTGTTATCGTCTTAGGCGGCATTGTCACTGTTACTCCCCAGTACTTCGGGTTAGGCACGACTGCGCCAATCCTTATCATGAATGCTAGTGCGTCTAGGTGCCCGCCGGCAGCGTTCTGCCACAGCATGTAGTTCGGCTTAATGCTTGGATCAGGCCATATGAAGTGCTCCTTGTTAGCAAATATTACTAGCCTCTTCTCCGCTATCGGGTACTCTGGCAAGTAGTAGTTAGCGGCGTAGGCTAGCTTCATTGCTGCCTCTCTCTGTGCCTTCCTATCAAAGCTCGTAGCTAGTACCTCTACCAGCTTCTTGACGTCAACCTTCTCCTTGAAGTACGGTAGGTAGAGCTCTGTTGGGAAGTTGGCTCCCTGCACGACTGTTCTAGGCCTATTGTTGACCTCTACCCACATTCTCTCAAAGGCTGCCCACGGATATATCATCCAGGCGCCGAAGAAGTCTATGGCTATATCGTAGTGTCCACCTAGGTACCACTGGTCGCTCCAATAGCTCGGGGACTCCGGTGTTCTCAGCTCGACCTCGATGCCAAAGGCCTTGAGCTCATTGGCTACCTCCTGCATAGCAGAGACCCAGTCAGTCCAGCCACCTGGCGCTATCAGTGTAAGCTTGAAGGGCTTGCCGTCGGGGGTGTACCACTTGCCATCCTTCTTCGTGAATCCTACTGACTCGAGGAGCTGTGCTGCCTTAGTGGGGTTGTACTCGTACTTGTTTAGCACGCCTGCCGATATTAGGTCGCTTATCCAGTCACTTGATAACTTTAGAAGCCCAGTTGGGTACTCTACTGGGTCGAAGAGCCCGGCACCAGCCGCGTCTGCTACCTTCTTCCTATCAATGGCATACGCTATGGCCATTCTTACTTCGCGCTTCTGTAGCCACTTGTTATTGAAGTTGAATACTAGCGCGAACCCTGAGAGATCATAGATCTTCACTATCATCGCGAACGGCTTCTTGAGCAGCTCGTTCATAACTTCTGGAGGCATCATGAAGACGTCGTAGTCTAGCTTGCCTGCGCGGTAGTAGTCCCAGCCTACCTGGTTGCTAGTAATATATGGCATCACTATCTCGTCTATCATCACCTTGTCCGCTGCCCAGTACTTGTCGAACTTCTCTAGTATGACCTCAGAAGGCGTTATCTTGACGAACCGGAAGGGGCCAGTACCTATTATGGTCTTTGGCTCAAACTTTATGAGGTCCTTGAGAACTGTCTTCGGGTCCTCGCCCTTAGCTATCCTCTCAGCGAACTTGCCGTAGATGTGATAAGGCCCTACTATGCGGCCATCCCTGAACAATAAGTAGTGGAGTAGCAGGTACGCCCACTTCTTCACCTTGAACTCAACCGTGTAGTCATCGAGGCACTTTACATCCGAGATGTACTTCCACACTGGCCTGTTCATCGCCTTGTATATCATGAATGTTGTCCAGACATCCTTGCAAGTGAATGGCTGACCATCATGCCAGTAGACCCCTTTCCTTAGGTGAACGATTACTACTCCCTGGTCCTTCTTTAGCTCCCATGAGGTCGCTAGCTCGGGTACATACTCATCTGTCATCTTCATCCAGAACGCTAATCTCTCATATACAAGGCTCCCAGGAATAATGGCTCCCGGGGCAAATGGGTTATAGCGCCTCTGTGGAGGCGGCTGCCACCAGCCATGGGTATAGAGTACTACCTTCTTCTGAGCCCTCGCAACTGGTACAGCGAATAGCGCCGAGAGCGACGCTACGACAAGGAGGGTTATCACTACTAGTGAGGCATAGCGGGATAGAAGGTGCATAGTTCCACCACTTGCCCCTAACCTTACACTTCAATAATTAGTATAGTTGTGTTCGTTGTATTTAAGTATTAATTCTCAGTTGAGCGGTTAGCAACTCCTTACCAGTAATTAATCAAACTCATCAATGTTTTCGGGGAATATCACTTAAGATAAATACCGAGGCGAAAGTGGAACTATGTATGGGGCTCTTTTGTGCGCACAGCTGAGCCGATTATAGAGATCAGGGGCCTAAGTACTGTCTACTATAGTCTCCGAGGCCTTGTAAAGGCTGTTGATAATGTTAGTTTCTCTGTGATAAGAGGAGAGGTTCTAGGTATTGTTGGCGAAAGCGGCTCTGGTAAATCAACTCTCTCAATGTCTATTCTCCGGGTTCTTCCGCTTAACGCGAGGATAGTTGCTGGCTCCATTATGTACAACGGTACCGATCTTGTCAAGCTCCCGGAGCAGGAGATGAAGAAGATACGTTGGCACAAGATATCCCTTGTGCCACAAGCAGCGCTTAATGCGCTAAACCCTACGATGAAGATCAAGGAGCACTTCATAGAGACAGCTAAGTACCATGGTATTAGGGATAAGAAGTCCATAGTAGAGAAGGCCTCGGAGCTCCTAGAATTGCTTAGGCTTGAGCCTCCAAGGGTCCTAGAGAGTTATCCGCATGAACTAAGCGGTGGTATGAAGCAGCGCGTGCTCATTGCGCTAGCTTTGCTCCTTGACCCGGAGGTGCTCATACTTGACGAGCCTACTACTGCTCTCGACGTCTTGACCCAGAGGGCTATACTTGACTTATTAAAGGATCTTAGGAAGAAGATAGACATAACAATGATCTTCATAACCCATGACATAGCTGTCATAGCTGATTTAGCAGATAGGGTTGCTGTCATGTATGCTGGGAAGATCGTTGAGATAGGCGATGTCTTCACAGTCTTCAAGAGTCCTTATCATCCCTATACAAGGGCCTTGATAAGAAGTATTCCCAGCATAATCGGTAGCGTTGAGGAAATGAAACCTATTCCGGGCTCCCCGCCAGACCTAGTTAATCCTCCACCCGGGTGCCGCTTCCACCCAAGATGCAGCGAGAAGCTACCCATATGCTCCGAGAAGGAGCCCCCAATTGTAGAGGTCAAGCCCGGCCACATGGTTTATTGCTGGCTCTACGCAAAGAGGTGAAGCCCCGGTGCTCCGCACAGTCAATGCGCCACTCATTGAGGCTAGGAACCTAAGAGTATACTTCTACGTGAAGAAGGGCGCCCTGGGTAAGAGGGGTATAGTAAAGGCAGTTGACGGTGTAGACCTAGTAATAGAGGAAAAGGGGATCGTCACTCTTGTCGGCGAGAGCGGCTGCGGGAAGACAACCCTGGGTAAGACGATAGCTGGCCTACTTAGGCCCACGAGCGGCGAGATCCTGTTCCGCGGCAAGAGCGTCGCGAAGATGAATAAGAAGGAGTACATGGAGTATAGGCGGAGCGTGCAAATAGTCCACCAGGATCCCTACGCCTCGCTCAACCCTACGAAGACGGTCTTCCAGGCACTCTCCTATCCCCTTACGCGCTGGAAGCTGGTAAGGAGCAGGGCGGAGGCAGAAGAGAGAGTCAAGGAGCTGTTACGGCTCGTTGGTCTCACGCCTCCAGAGGAGTTTATGCGCAAGTACCCGCACCAACTAAGCGGGGGGCAGAGACAAAGAGTCGTAATAGCTAGAGCTATTAGCGTTAATCCCTCCCTCGTAGTTGCCGACGAGCCCATAACGATGATAGATGTTTCTCTACGCCTAGGCATACTAGACCTACTACTAAGGCTCCGAGAAGAACTAGGCACAGCCTATCTCTTCATAACACACGACTTCGGCGCCGCCAGGTACTTCAGCGCTAAGGGAGGCGGCGTAATAGCGGTCATGTACCTTGGGAAGATAGTTGAGATAGGCCCAGCAGAGGAAGTCATACAGCACCCCCTCCATCCATACACGAAGGCCCTCATAGACGCGGTACCTGTCCCAGACCCCGAGATATCGAGGAAGAAGCGAATGCCACCCCTAAGAAGCCTCGACATACCAAGCCCTCTCAACCCACCGCCGGGTTGCAAGTTTCACACACGGTGCCCCGACGCCATGCCTGTCTGCGCCAAGAAAGAGCCACCGCTCATCGAGGCTAGGCCGGGCCACTATGTAGCGTGTTGGCTCTACACTAAGTGAGTCAAGGCGGTTACACGTGGAGGAGTACGTGAAAGCCTATCTCTCGATAGCGCTAAGCTTCCTAGTACTAGCCCTAATCGCGCTACCCTTCCTCGAAAAGGGATCTCCATCATTCGTAGCAGACGTTGTAGGAATACTATTATTGCTAGTATTCATAGCCCTGTTACTAGTCTATGGCCGCCGATTCCTCTCGGAGTAAGCAATACGCGCGAAAACCAGGAGACAGGTTGTGGCTACTCCTTGTCCTTCCTTATCCTTATCCCGTCGCCCAGGACCCAGTAGGCTCCATCGCTTCTCTCCTCGAGTTTATAGATGGGGGCTCGGTGCTTGACCTCCTCGAGGACTAGGGCGGCTGTGTGGAAGGCCTCGTGACGTGTCCTAGAGGAAACGAGTATGTGCACAGTATAGTCTCCTGGCCCTAGCTCGCCGACGCGGTGAAGAATAGCGATATCGATTACACCTGGTACCCCTGAGTACTTCTCAGCTATCTCGTAGAGCTTCTTGTCAGCTAGCTCTCGGTAAGCCTCGTAGACTAGCTTATCAACCCTGTTCCCAGCGACATAGCCCTTAACAAAACCCGTGAAAGACACCAAGGCGCCTCCGCCGAGAGGGGCGGCGCGGAGAGCCATAGCGCGATAAAGAGTCTCGAGGCCAGGGTTCTCCCCGGGGCCTATTACCCGGGCAACGAGCACGCCGACCCGCGGAGATAGGACGAAGTACTCCTTGTTCTCCTCTAGCTCCTCGTCCTCTGCTAGTACACGGGAGCAACAAACAACACTATAGTCACGGAGACCTAGCAACCCCTCTAGCTTCTCAACACTCGTGACTGGAACGCTCTTCTCCTCTACAATGAGCCGGGGGAAATCGTAGTGGAGGACACGGAGCCGGGGCATACCTCTCCCGCCTACCTCTGGGGATAAAGCGTCCTAGGGG
>JALVHV010000077.1 GCA_027028845.1 Pyrodictiaceae archaeon
GTAGTCGTACAAGGTATTAAGGCAAAGATAATCCTAGGAGGAGAAGCCCTGGATGCAATAGTAGTAGGCGTTGCAGAGTCTAAAACATTTATACACAAAGAATAGCCGCGTCTCAAAGAAACATTTTATGAAAATATACTACCGCTTACTAATTAATCACATAATCAAGTTATTTCTTTAAAGACTTACTCAGTATTTCATAAGCCTTATTTATAGCAGCCTTGCGTTCCTCCTCGCTCCGGCTCGTCAGCGCCTCAACTACCGCACCAAAGAGCTTGTATAAGTTAATTATCTCGTCCCTAAGAAACTCAACCTTTTCCTCTAAATCAGTAATACGCGTATTCATAACATCCATTAACACATCAATGGTATGAAGAATCTCATCAAGGCCCTCTACATGCTCGTGATGGTGATGGTGGTGATCATGATGCATCTCTTCTACTTCCTCTACTACTTTTTGTAAATCTTCTTCTTTCTTGGGCAACGTCATCCTCATTCGCTTACCCATGTCACTCACCCCTATGACTGCTTACACCTAGCTATTTACCCAAGGCACCAAATGTTGCAACCACAAAGCATCCTAATTAACCTGCTGTTAAAATTACCCTCGTATCCCCTGTAGTTTATCTTAGCTCTCATCCTCGGGGATAAAGACCTCATCCTTGTTAACTTCTATATCAAGGACAATGTCTTTACTCAGCTTCGAGGCTATACCCAGGTAAGTTATTACCTTCTTAGCACCTCTCTCATCAATACACTTTGTCTCATATATTTTACCATCTTTTGTTTCAACATAAAATCTTACCATATTAGGGACATCACATTCCTCCCACCAGTATCTCTTAGCCTTACCCAGCGCCACTAATCCCTCAAGATGCGCGACATGTATCTTCTCGTAGCCTGACCTAACCACTACTCAACACCATTTGAATATCTACTGAGTCCCCTAGGGAAAGCCGCTGGAATAATCCTAAATAATAGCTACGGATGAAAAACATTCTCATATACAACTCCTTAGCAAAAGTACTAATAATGATGCAGCAACAATGCTTAGTGCTAAATAATTAGTGATCATTATATACTTATGTCTAGCTCCTTCTATCTTGGTGAGTTTGTCAAATACTAATATACCTACAATTAGTAGTAAAGCGGAGACAAGCATTACTCCACCTATTTTCTACACCCCGAGCTAAAAGATAACTCTAAAGAATGTACTTAAATTGGTATTTATTTTTAGGCCTCTACTTTCACGCACCAATAGGGGATTGAGGTGGTAGATACAGAGGAAAAGGCCCTGCTAGCGAGAAGAATAGCTAGTGCACTACGACATTACGGAGGCTTTGTATACGAGGATGACCTTGATAAGCACAGTACCGTAATTGAAGTAATCCGTGAAGCTGGCGTAAATCTCGCGTTAAGTATAGCACTGCTTGACCCTAGGAGAAGAATATATGCACTTATACCGATAGATAGACGCTGCAAAGTATCGTGTAATTCGAGTTGCGGAAATGATCCTAAATGTATCAGTGAGTGCATGGATAAATGCCGAAGCGAGATCGTAGCAAAAATAGCAGAGATACTAGAGAGGTACGCCCGACGTGCTGCCAAACATTGACATAAATATAACGTTCCTCGTTCACTCGGTAACAATTCTATTTATAGCGATTGATCCCCTAGGAAATGCTCCATTATTTTATAGCCTAACCACGATGCTTTCTGACGAGAAGAGAGAAAGAATTGTCAAAAATAGTTGTGAAATTGCATCATTAATCCTACTATTATTTGCTCTCATTGGCGACTTAATTCTCTATTATTTTGGACTAACGCTTGCTGATTTCAGAATAGCAGGTGGAATAATATTACTAATCTATGGCATTGCAGGAATACTTGGCTGGACCGAGGCCGCTGGCATAAGGCATCCTGAGGAGGCAGAGGCAATAGCTATAGTACCTCTAGCAACTCCTTTACTAGCTGGTCCTGCAGCAATCGCGACCGTGCTATACATAAAGGCTATTTATGGACTATTATACTCATTGATAAGCATAGTCGCCAATATAGCCATTACGTATATTATGCTGGTAAATAGTGGTAAAATGCTAAAAGTCATGGGAGAAAACGGGGCACTAGCATTATCGAAGATAATGTCAATGCTGCTCGCGGCAATAGCTATATCTATGATAAGAACAGGAATACTAGAGGCAATAAGGTACGCAAGACGCTAATTACTAGTTTTTGGCCATAGTCACGGTAACTATTGTTATTCTTGCTGTAAAGTACTAGCCTTGCTTCTCTTGATTTACCTTAATTTTATACTCTTTGTCACCATGCTCTATTATTGCGAATACATTCTCGATATTCTTTAGCACACCAAAGTATATGTTTAGGGCAGAACTAGGTGCAATGGATTGTTCTATACTTATTCTCTCAACCACTCTTCTACGGAGGTGCCCGAGCTCAACTTTCTCACTTGACTGAGCCGATGGCGCACGATGAATGTATATATAGTACTCTATCTCAATGGCTTTTATGTTTATAGGTTTATCGCAATTATTCCTAAGAACTATTGAGGAATCCTGAAGACTATAGGAAAGACAATTCTCAATAGACCTAATAACGTTCTCGTCAGACAATACGATACAACCCTCCAGTAATATTTGGTAGTGCTTCAGTGCCTTTAAAGGCTAGGCAGAGAAGAGCTATTGCTCAGTGCCGGTGGAGGCCGATCATACTTCTTATCACTGACGTGCAATCTTCATCATCGCCTACAACTAAAGGTAAGTACTCCTCCTAGTAATAATGGTGACGCGAGCTATTTTTATGAGATAGAGCAATCTAGTAATAGATGATCCGGGGAATGAGGATAAACCCCGTCTCTTGACTAATAGATGAAGAATGCACCGGTTACCGATCCCCGGTTTCTACGCCAAGAGTAGGAGGCGCTGTTTTGCAACCATACTCTCTGATGCTTTTGCTGTAGAAGCCTTCGTTACGAGAACAAGCGATATTAGTGTTTCCTAGTACTCAGCTGAGCAACTCCTCGTCATCCCCGGTAGCCAGTGGTCAGCTGAAAACCGGGCTCATCCTCGCCGCGAAAAAGTGTGCGGTACACACTTTTACCATAATTGCTAATAAGAGGGCTAAGCAGTAAATATATTCCCTGCTAAGAGTAAGGGTATTATTGGACAAAGGGGAGAAAGTAATTGATAACGCCAGAACGGGGCGCTTCAGGGCTAATAGAAAAGATACAAACCTTCTATAAGGTTCTACAAGAGCCCTTCGTCGCTAGAGAGGATGAGATCAAGGCACTAACACTAGCGCTTGTGGCACGTGAGCACGTGATACTAATAGGAGAGCCGGGTACTGCTAAGTCGGCGATTGCTCGAAGAACTGCTGAACTCATTAACGCGAATTTCTTCAAGTATCTTTTAACGAAGTACACTGAACCGAGCGAGCTCTTCGGGCCTCTAGACCTAAATGCATTGAAGGAGGGCAAGTATGTTAGAATAACGAAGGGAAAGATGCCGGAAGCCGAGATAGTGTTTCTAGACGAAGTCTTCAACGCAAATTCCGCCATACTTAACGCGCTTCTTAGCATAATGCAGGAGAGAATATGGTACGACGGGTACACAGAGATAAGAGTTCCTCTATGGACCCTTATTGGCGCTACGAACCGGGTACCCGAGGAGCCAGAACTTGAGGCAGTATATGATAGGTTCCTTGTTCGCCAGTATGCAAAACCCGTGCCTGAGAATAAGTGGAGCGAGCTACTAGATGCTGGATGGAGAATCGAGTCAGGCCAAATACCGCCAGCAGAGCCTGTATTGGATATGGATACGCTCGCTCAAATACATAAGTTAATTTTCAGAGTTGATCTATCACCTATCAAGTCCAAGTTGTTAAGACTCTATGCTATATTTGAGGAGAGGGGAATACATCTAACAGATAGAAGAAAGACTAAGGCGCTAAAGGTTATTGCTGCCCATGCCCTTCTAGAGGGAAGAATTATTGCTCAGGAAAAAGACCTAGTTGCACTAAAATATGTAGCGCCTAGGGATATAGAGGACTTCGAGAAAGTCAATATAATATTGTCGGAAGAACTGAAAATGCCAGAACGGTTCATCAAGGAACTAAATGATATACGAGCTAATGTTAGAGAGACCTACCACTTAGTCGATACCATGCGAAGTTATGATCCCAGGCTTGTAGATCTATTCCGAAGCCTAAAGATAGCTAAAAGTAGAATAGTCAATATACTCAAAGAAACTGATAACCAAAGCGTAAAAGCCCTTGCCGAGAAGACATTAGAGGAGATAGACAAGCTACTAGAGAAAATATCCTATAAACTGGGGATGTAATAACTATGCCATATATACGAGGAGTAAGACTCGACGATCCACCAACTAAGTATAGAGCCGAGCGTATAATCTCGCTTCTAAGAAAACTAATGCCGGACTCCTCGAATGAGCCAGATTTCCTAGACGAAAAACTAGCTATATCAATATATTATGCACTCTTCCTTCCATACCCGATACTCAAGGAGCCTGAGAAGAGGGATCCAAAGGAGCTAACAAAATACGCGCTCGTATCTGCTCTTCTTTCATCTAATAATCTCCGAGCAGTTAAGCAACACACAGTAGCAGATTCAATAACAAGTACTGTAGTATCTGCGGTGTTCCTTGAAACAATTGTAGAAGAGCTACAGAGAATTGGGCAACCACACGGCGGCGACATGAACGCGAAACAGAACCAAAACACACCCTTTGGGGAGTCTAGGAGCACTGATCTCTCTAATGCCGTGGATAAGGCCCTGGAATCAGTAAAGGACATAGCCAAACAAGCCAAGGAAATAACCAATCTCGCCATGAAATTCGCTGCTGGGAATGCCTCAATGCTCTCACTCGACGACGTAATCCAGGACGTAATAAACTTAGCCAAAAATACAAATGTGAAAGCCATCCTCGAGGTCCTGAAACTAATAGAGGAAACTGATACTTATATAAAGGTAAAGAAGATCCCGAGTCCACGAGGAGAACTAGAAGGATACGAACTAGGAAACGACGTCGAGAAGATAGTTCCCAGCGAACTAGCGCTACCCAAGGAGCTTTTCCTAGTAAAGTATGCTGAAAGAGACCTTCTTCTCTACCGCAAAGTAGTTTCCCGAGACTATGGAAAATTCTACATATTGCTTGACAAAAGCGGGAGCATGATGGGGTTAAAGATAATCTGGGCAAAAGCAGTAGCCCTAGCTCTAGCTCAGCGAGCTGTAAGGGAGCGCAGAGAGTTCTATGTTAGATTCTTTGATAGCATTCCGTACCCGCCCATTCATATTTCTAGACGAATTCATGGAAGAGATGTGATTAAGCTTCTCGAATACCTTGCGCGAATAAGGGCGAATGGCGGAACCGATATAACAAGAGCGATACTAACAGCTGTAGATGACATAGTATCAACAACGCCTCGGTCTAGAGTATCAGATATAATCTTGATAACAGATGGCGAGGATCGAGTAGCTATAGACATGGTTAAAAAGGGCCTAGCCCGCGCCAATGCCAGGCTACACACAGTCATGATACACGGCAATAACCCGGATCTTCGAGCGATATCGGAAAGCTACATGGTTGCAACAAAGCTAGATAGACAAGAAGCACTAAAAGTAGTTATGCTAGGTCAGGGCGGCTCAACACCATAGTATTTTACAACATTATCCACATTTATTCTAAACAAGGTTTCTTCGTCGACCATGCCTTCTCTCATAAGTGTTAGCTCGTTCTCAATAATCTCCCAGGGGCAGGAAGACACACACGGTCTTCTAGGGTCATCTATGTAATCGGACTCTATGAGCAGTGTCTCTATAGGTATATTCTTACTAAATGCACGGCTTAGTAGCTCCTTCTTTCCCGGCAGAGTTGTATAGTAACCATTATTTTCCGCTGCCTCAGCAACCCTTAGCGAAGCATGGTGAAATACCACAAGATGGGGAGACACGCCTACAAGGCGGGCAAGATCATTAACTGTGCGAACAGTTACATACCCTGCATTCTCTAAGTGAAGATGGACGAGACAATCATGATCCCTAGCATACTCGAAGGCCTTAATCATAATATTTGTTGCTATAGCTACCCGTTCTGGCATGGTTTTATAATGCTGTCTACCAACCTCGCCTATACCTTGAATTACGCCCTTCCTACATAGCGAGGCCTCCATCTCCAATACCTGCTCAGCAAGTGCTAATACATCTTCAGGCTTTACTCCAATACCTATTAGTTTGTCCACTTCAGCTGGATGAAATCCAGCGAGACACGATATCTTTATCCCAGCTTCTCTGGCGGCGTCGCACTCGCCTAAGAATGCCTCAATGGCTTTACTATAGCCCTCCATGAGGCTCTTAGGAGACAGCGAAACACCATAGTGCCAAGGAGGAAGCATAACCAGAGCCATGAACCAGCCACCGTGTTCACGAAACTTGGATGCAACCCTGTATGCTCCTAGGCCTTCAGGAGATGCGTGAGCATGTGCATCAGCGAATACTAGCTTTCTCATACCGAGCAGCCCCCGTGCACCTAGGCAGGTTATGCGCTAAAGTAGTTTCATATACGTCATTAAATGGCTAATAAATAAAATGGGTGTTGGGCTCAGCGAAGGACCACTTCTTCATCTACCGGCGTTCCGCTCGGTATCAACACTGTGTAGGGGCTTCTTCATAGCTTACTACTCGTAATGTTTTATCTAGAGCTATGTATTTCAGTCCTCACACGGCTCTTCATTGTAGTTCCGCCCGGAATCGTTCATCATCCACCTATTGATAGAGCGTGGAGGGATGAAAGTAATTTTCCCAGCTATACAGGTATCACTCACTAGGGCAGGGGAAGGGAATAGCAGTGCCTTGTATAACGAGAATAGGAGGTAATATTAGTAAATGGGCCGCTATTATTTCGCTAATAGTGCTTATTGCCGGAATACTTTACGGCATTAGTAATCCCTCTCTTAAGGCTTTAGAGCAAAACAAGGATTTGGAAAAGGTAACTAGACTTAGTGATTCATGGCAAATGATAGCGATATATATGAATAATGCATCTGTAATGATATTATTGTATGCTCTATCTGTAGCCATAATCCCTGGACTTATAATCCTGTTCAATAACGGCTACATTATAGGTAGCGTTGCTGCTATTGGCTCAAAGAACGTGGGAGGACTTACTGTACTCTTATTATTAGCGCCTCACGGCATCTTCGAACTCTATGCCTTTATATATGCATCTGCAGCAGCCATATCGCTACCATTTAATCTTCTAAGAAGGAGGAACAGTGCAAGAGAAATATTAACTAGCCAGTTATATGGATTACTATACGCAGCAATAATTTTATTCATAGCCGCATTTATCGAGGCATTTATCACAGCGAGAATCGCTTCACTGGTAACTGGCTGAGAAAAAGATAATAAATAGTCTAACTATATTATCAAAAATGGTGAAGAAACTAGCCTAATAGGTGATGCATATGGCTGCCGAAATAGAGGAACTAAGATTAAGGTTACCCACGGGGAGGGAAGCCAATATAGTTGAGGGCCTTCGTTTCTGTTACGACCTTAGCGAAACAGATACAGCTATACTCTTTGAGCTACTCAAAGGAAAAGAGTATACTGTGGATGAATTAGCGGAAAAACTTAAACTAAGCAAAGCCACCGTTAATAGAAGCCTTACAAAGCTTGTAGAAATAGGGTTTGTAACGAGAACACGTGAAAAGAAGGGAGGAGCTGGAAGACCTAAATATAAGTACTATGTATCCGACCCAGAAAAAGTTATAAACAAGATTATAGAAGATTTCGAGCATTGCGCTAAAATATATAGGGAAGTGCTGCAAAACTTACTTAAACAACTAAAGAAGTAAAAATTAAGGATCAAGGAAAACTAGGCAATATCAGTCGTGGTATCAATGACTAGATAAGGCTCATCCTTTCTCAATGACCCCTCGCTGCGGGATTCGGACTCTTCTAAATCAATACTAGTAGCATTTACCATTGATTGTTTTTCCCTGCTTCTCAAAGAAACTATTTGCATATAATATATTATTGCCTCGCGTATAAACTCGCTGCGCGAGGTATAGCCGAGACTCCGCCATAATCTATCAATTTCCTCTATTAGGTCTACCTCCAGTTTTATACTAACCACTCTCTTAGGCGATGGTATTACTAGGTCAAAATCCTCACCATGCACAGTCCTAGCCATAAGCTTCACCGCACACATGCCCCGCACACTTCATAGTCTAGTGTTAAACCATAATATAGAAAGCTTTTCATAGACCTAGTTAACTTTCTCGAGATAAGTTCTTGAAGTGCTTTACTGAATTCATGAAACATTGTCAAGGGTAATACCCTCTGGGGGTGGCATTATACATTAGGACCCTCTACAACCCGTCAAATACTCGGTGCACCTAAATGGTAGACGAGACACCGCAAAACAAGGAACTAGTAAAAATAGGCGAAACAACAATTACTTGTCCCGTATGCGGGACAAAATCCCTTAAAATAACAGACTATTTATATGATCTGCCACTTGTAGGTAAAGTTATCCTTACAACTGGTAAGTGTACAAAGTGCGGATACAAGTACAATGACGTACGATTAGCGGAGACGAACCCTCCAAGGAGAATAGTACTTAGAGTCACTAATCAACGTGACTTAAATGCATTAGTTGTTAGAGCATCTACTGCATCAATCATAATACCTGAGGCGGGACTTGAAATGCACCCGGGTCCAGCATCTCAAGGCTTTATAACGACTATTGAGGGGCTTCTTGAACGTTTTAAAGAAGCCATAGAGCTTGCTTGCCGAGACCCCGAAGCCAATAAACAGAAATGCAACGAGTTACTAAGCTGGATTCAGGACGCAAAAAATGGGAAAAAGGAATTCACTGTAATTATTGAGGACCCCGAAGGTGTTAGCACGATAATTAGCGATAAGGCCAGGATTGAGCCCCTTAATAGACAGAGCGATGAAAAGGAATAACCTAATTTTATGCTTACTCAACTTTTACTTCTATACCTTCTTCTTCCTCTTCTTTCTCCTTAGTTTTCTTCTCAAAAGTAATCTCAAGTATCCCGTTCTTGTACCTCGCCTTCGCTGTCTCTGGCTTAACCTCTGCAGGCAATTCTATCTCCTTGTAGTACTTTCTATCCTTGTCCTCAGCCTTTATTATTAGCTTGTTATCCTTTACACGTATCTTTATCTTATCTTTGTCGACGCCAGGCACCTCAGCTATTACTGTAACTTTGTCCTTTTCCTCAATAACATCGACGAGCGGTTCAACAGTCTCCTCTACTATTGCCTTTCTACCAACTCTCTTCACGTTTCCAAACTCTTCTATTATTGGCTGCCCATCAGGCCCTATGGTTATTCTTACTCCATAAACTATGGGGCCTCTAACTTCTCCCCTGGTCTCGATAGCTGGTCTCAGGGCTCTGGCCTCGAACTCCTCCATCATTCTTGATACGAATCGCTCCATTTCACGTATTGTTTCCTCAATTTCATCAAAAATGTCTCCTAGACTAAATCTACGTCTCCAAGGATACCCCATTGTCTTGTCCCCTCCACTCTATAGTTTCATGTATGCCCCCTAATATTATCATGGTGAGTGTTTTGAGAACGCATAGCCTACATGAGGTGCAGATGTGATAGTGTGCTATGTTTTCCGGGTGTACTAGCACTAATTAGGGCTTAGCGTCTTTAGGGAGAATGCCGGGACCTACTCTTAGAGGCGACGAGGTGATTTCGTGAACAAAAGGTATGACGTTATTATCGCTGGACTAGGCCCTGCAGGAACAGTAGCGCTCTGGCATCTCGCGCGCATGGGGTTCCACGTAGCAGCATTCGATTGGAGAACGAGTGACACACTTTGGGGCAAACCCTGTGGCGATGCACTTGGTGCACACCATCCACGTGAAGCAGGGCTACCTGATCCGCCTAGCTCAACTATAAAGAATACTGTCAAAGCTATAGATGTATATGCTCCTGGCGAAAAGGTAAGGTACCGCGTATATGGTGATGGCTATATTATTGATAGGAATAAGTTCGGTAAGTGGCTACTAAGCGACGCAACTAACAGAGACAATGTTGACGTATTTCTTGGAGCCAAGGTGCTAGAACCCATAATAAAGAATAACAGTGTTAAAGGGATAAGAGTCCGTATAGGCGACCGCGTAGAGGAGTTCTACGCGAATGTCGTCATAGAGGCCACGGGGTTCTCGAGGGCGATTCGGAATAAATTACCTCGCGACTGGCCCATATATGAGCCTATAGATCCGAAGGACACGAATATAGCCTATAGAGAGATTATAGAGTATGAAGACTATGAAATAGATGAACCAGAGGTAATAAGAATATATCTTGACCAAGAGATAGCTCCCGGGGGATACTGGTGGTACTTCCCTGAGTCAAAGCATGGAGTAAATGTCGGCCTCGGCGTACAGGGTGGCATGGGGTACCCTAACCCAATGCAAATATATAGAGAAAAGTTAACCAAGCACCCGCTTCTATCAAGGAACTACAAGGTAGTAACAGCTGCTGGCGCGCCATTACCTACACGAAGGCCCTCAAACACCCTTGTTGGTCCTGGCGTTCTCGTCATAGGAGATGCAGGCTACACAGTGAATCCTGTACATGGTGGAGGCATGGGGTACGGTTTTAGAGCGGCCTATTACGCTGCCAAGGCAATAGAGGAGGCCTATAATAGAGGAGATTTTAGCGAGAAAGGACTATGGAGCTTAAACATTAACTACATGAGGGGGCTCGGTGCAAAGCAAGCAGCACTTGACGTGTTCCGACGGTTCCTTCAAAGACTATCAAACGATGAAATAAGATATGGTATGGAGAAGAAACTTATCCCCGAACAAGATGTACTATACACTAGCTCGGCTGGCGAGATAAAGATAAGTACATTAGAGAAGGCTAAGATAGTTCTACGAGGTCTTGGGAGACCAAGTCTCTTGGCTAAGCTCAAAATAGTTGCTGATTATATGAAGAAGGCAAAGCAAGCTTACCTAGAGTATCCTGAAGAGCCAGAGAAGCTACCGCAATGGATAACCAGCATTGAGAGAATATTCTCAGAGTTCGAGACAAAACTTGCAGAGAAAGGGTAGTGCAATGGCACTCCAATGGACACCTACATGGGAGGAAGTGGTAGTCGAAAGCCATGGTATAAGGCTAAGAGTGAAAAGAGACAAGGAAACTAAGTTGCTAGCATGCCCTATCTGTGGCGAAGGTGATAACGCAATATACTTTTTCAGTGTCGAGGACCTAATAAGACATATACTCTCACACACAAAGAGAATTGAGAGACACCAAGTCTTTGTACCAACAAAGCCTATTGAAGAGGAAGGCGAAGAGGAGTATGAGGAGGAATGATTTTTTCTTACTAGATGTGTACTCTGCACCAACGATAGATATTATCAATGATTATTTGAGAGTGAAAGGAGGGCCCGCTTATTACGCCTCCCTAGCACTTTACATGGTCGGGGCCAAGTACAAGGTATATCTAAGTATTCCTGCTAATGCCGAATTAGTTTCAAAATATCTTGATCCTTTAAGTATGGATCCCGTCAACATAGATGGCTATACTTTTCTATTCAATATAGCCACTAGAGACGATAGACGCGAGCTAAGACTGCTTAACACTATTAGAAGATACTCTCTACTCACGTTTGGAGAATATGCGCTTATATCGCCTCTACAACTCGAAATAAGCTCCTATGAATTGCTAAAGATAATTACGTCACATGTACTAAGCGTTGTAGACCTGCAAGGGTTTACAAGAATTAGGCTTAGCGACGGGAAAATAGTTAACAACGCCATACTTGTCCCCGTTATTACGAATATCCTCCGCACAACCGATAATGTTATTATCAAATTAAGCGTGGAAGACATAGACTACGACTCATTAATAATTGATACCATCACCAATATTATACATGAATACTCGGTACCACTAGTACTAACTATGGGGAAATACGGGTCAATGATTATTAAAGATAACGAGTGCACCCATATAGCCCCACCAACTGTATCCAACAAGTCTATAGGAGCAGGTGATATTCTATCCACGCTCATTCTCTATGGAATCTACAAAGGACTCGCACTGCGGGAAGCTGTAGCTAGGGCCGTAGCAGCAACAGCATGTATATTACTTAGCCTAGAGGAGAGCAAAGTCTTATTCGGCAGATGCAAAAAAGCCTTTACAGAAGGGTATAGCAAGGTCAGGAAGCAGCACTTTTTATGCAATAAGTGTTGCTTGGGCTACTTCCCCATCCCTCCTAGATAGGAGCGGGAGGGGTTTCTCTTGTTCCTTTATACCAAGCATAGATAAAGCTATTTGTATAATCTCTTCAACAGATGCACTACGTCCGCGTATAACTTCCTTACCATTTATGACTAGCACTGGAATATCAGCGTTGGCTACAGGGACCAGAGTAAAGACGTCCCAATACACTATTCTTGGGACAAAAACAGCCTCAACACCATAGTTCTTATAGAGCTTGTCTATAGCTTCACGTACATTATCTATAAGATCCTGTGTAGCTGGATCTAGGCCGCCATACACAACTATCTCTAAATCAACTGGTATGTCTAGTTCAATTTCCATACTTATACCAACGTCGTGTGTTGATGCATTCATGGAATCCATTACAGCTGACACAGTGAGACCCCGGCGTAACTACTCCTCCAAAGAAGAAGTTTAAGGCACTCAACCCAAGTAAGCCCACAAGTATTGAAACTAGAATACAAACAATGCCTCAGCTACTCTTAGTTAAACTCCTCTTATTCGTTTCCGGTAGTACTGTTAAAGATCTGTAACACCAAAATAGGGTAGTACTACTCATATAGTATTACGGGTATCGAGTAGTGCGAGACGATAAAGAGAGTACAAAAGACTATATTGATCCGCGTCTCCGCGAGGCCCCACAGAAAGCTGCAAGAATACTTGTGAAGCATTACAGAGAGTGGAGTAGCATCGTTGAGGCTTATTGGCTTCTTCGCCGCTATGAGGATGAAGTAGGAGTGCCCATAACCTATGATATAGTTGAAAAGGCCTACGAAATAGCTATACGTGAGCTTAGGCTAACTCGCCGACTAAGACATGTTGAGATGGAGCTACACGGGGCTTCCCTTAGCTCTGATCTATCGGGGAAAGCCTCTGCTAGTAATATGTAGCGCTAGGTTTACTAAAGAAGAATGTGTGTTTTCATGTTATCGGTGCGGCTTTTTGTCCAACGAGTTCTGGGTAGAAGCTTCCTCGAAAATACCGCTGGAGTTAAAGGAAATACTAGACTATACTATGAGACATAATATTTGGCGGAAGAAAGAGACCATAAACCTAATAGCAAGCGAGAATACTATGAGCCCGCTAGCCCTATCGGCTTATGTATCCGATATGATGCACCGATACGCTGAAGGCAAGCCATTCAAGAGATACTATCAGGGAACAAGATACGTTGATGAAGTAGAGGTACGTGTCTCGAGGATAATGGGCGAGCTTCTCGGAGGAGCTTTAGTCGATCCTCGTCCTATAAGCGGTACCACAGCTAATGCGTCCGTCTTTCGCGTACTAGGTAAATGCGGCTCTAGGGCAGTAATAGCCCCGGTACAAGCTGGAGCACATGTTAGTCACACAAAGTTCGGCACTCTGGGAGCACTTTGCATAGAACACATAGAGATGCCCTACGATGCTGAGAACTTGAACGTTGATGCAGATAAAGCAGTAAAACTCATAGAGGAGATTAAGCCATCATTCGCTGTTCTAGGAGGCAGCGTCTACCTATTTCCACACCCTGTTAAGGAGATTGCTGACGCTATTCATAGTGTTGGCGGAAAACTAGTATATGACGCAGCACATGTACTGGGACTAATCGTTGGTAAGAGATGGAGAAACCCACTAGACCACGGAGCTGACGTAATGACCGCGTCTACTCACAAGACTTTTCCCGGACCACAGGGCGGCATAGTCGCGACGCGTGACGAAAAACTCTATAAGTCTATAGGTAAGGCGATATTCCCCTATTTCGTCAGCAACCATCATCTGCATAGATTGCCTGCACTAGCCGTGACAGCAATAGAGATGAAATACTTCGGAGAAGCATATGCAGACCAAGTAGTGAGAAACGCAAAGGCACTAGCCGAGGCCCTTGCAGCTGAAGGCTTTAAGGTGTTAGGAGAGCATCTAGGCTACACTAGAAGCCACCAAGTAGTACTAGATGTGAGACCGCAGGGCGGTGGAGCTAAGGCTGCCCAATTACTAGAGGAAGCCAACATCATAGTTAACAAGAATCTCTTGCCCTATGATCCTCCCGACGCGATAAAAGATCCAAGCGGACTGAGACTCGGCGTCCAGGAAATGACTAGGTATGGTATGAAGGAGGACAATATGAAGGATATTGCAAGGTTTATGAAGAGGGTGCTAGTAGACAAGGAAGATCCCAAGAGAGTTGCAAGAGAGGTAACAGAGTATAGAAAAGAGTATACTGAGGTTAAGTATTGCTTTGACATAAACACGATTAGAGATGGTAAACTCTACCTACTCATGTAATCAATATCTTTTCCCTCTCATTATTTATGTTATTAGGTATACTACATTGTTCTCCCTAATATACTTAGCATAGTTCTCTCTAATACTAACAATAACAAGGCATTATTTGACTATGTAATATTTATTAGAAAGATGCGGGAGGCAAGTCCCCTTACCTTCATCCATGCCCCGTGCCGCGGGGCTGTCTGGGGGGCGGCGCGCATTTTGAATAGGAGTCCTAGGAATAGGGTTTTCTAGGTATCGTTGAGATGTACAGGCCCCGGGCATGGATAATAACTATTGGATACGAGCTCTTGATAGGACGTATAGTTAATACAAACGCCTCTCATATAGCGAGGGAGCTAACGCTACGCGGTGCAATCGTTGATAGAATTATCGTTGTTGGGGATTCCATCGATGATATCGTCCACGAGGTTCGACGGGGTATACAGAGAGCTGACATCATAGTTACGACAGGTGGGCTTGGGCCAACAGACGATGATAAGACGCTTGAGGCGATAGCTGCTGCCACTAATAGAGCCCTAGTATTAAACGAAGAGGCTCTTCAAATGGTTAACGAGTTCTATTCACGCAAACAACTACCACTAACAAGGGAACGTGTAAAAATGGCCTATCTCCCGGCAGGAGCAATTCCTATCCCCAATCCCGTAGGAGCTGCTCCTGGCTCGCTTCTCTTCGCCGACGGAGCTTACATAATTTCGCTGCCAGGTGTTCCCCGCGAAATGGAGGCAATGCTACCCTTAGCCCTTAATAAGATACAGCACGTTTTCCCAGAGATATGTATCCGAGAACTAGGCAAGGAGATCAAGGGTATACCTGAGTCGAGCCTAGCACCACTACTACGCAAGGCTTCAAAAAAGTGCCCAGATTGTTATGTTAAGAGTCATCCCAAGGGACACGAACTCGAAAAGCCTATTATTGATGTTAAGGTTCTCGCTTCTGCCGAGAAGTGTGAAGAAGCTGAGAGAAAGGCAAAAATCGTACTAGAAGAGCTTGATAGATTGCTTGCAGGTGTCAGGAAATGAATCTTTCTAAGCTTATTAAGTTATATAACATGGTGCTTATTCCTATTGCTGCAATACTATTTATCCTACTTTATGTCTTTATCAGAGCTAGGAATATATATGGTGTTTATGCCGCAGCCATACTAATAGTATTATCACCCTTTATAGCCTACTACATTACGAAGAGAATAACGCATGTATAAGGAATTCGTATCAGACATGGAGGACGTGAAAAGTCTCTGAGAAGAAGGAGTAGACTATATAAACGATACTCCCTTTTACACTAGTTAAAGGAGAGAAGCGTATGAGCGAGCAAAAAGTTGTAAAAAAACTTGACCCAGAAGAGATTAAGAAGAAAGTTATAGAAGCTCTTAGAAACGTTTATGATCCCGAAATTCCCGTTAACATCTATGATTTAGGTCTGGTTTATGATATTAAGATAGAGAATGGGAAAATCAAGGTACGGCTAGGACTAACAGCGCCTGGCTGCCCCATAGCTGGCCAGATTGCATTTATGGCCGAGGAGGCGATTCGCCAAGCAGTGCCCGAGGCAGAGGATGTTGAGATAGAGCTTGATCTCGAGACACCATGGGATCCTCGCAGAGTTACACCAGAAGGTAGAAAACAGCTCAAAGAACTCTTTGGATACGATGTTGTTGAGGAATGGATTCAGCGTTACGACGAGATATATGGTCAACAAGCTCAGCAAAATAAACAAGGCTAGAGATAGGATTGAGAAGGGCCTAACTCTTGTGGCGCAAAACAACAATTTAGTTATTTATGCCTTTTATCTATTATTTTGAGATCTTTCATTGTAGCGCATTGGTATATACACTCTTCTACACATGAGTTATAGGCTTCAAATCCATTGTTTTCGTAGGGAAGGCATCGTTCACTACAGATGTCTTCGCATGATTTAAGGGTCATTGTGCATCCTCTGGATTTTTGAGGAGTATTTATAGGGTATTAAGGTTTGTGCGAATAAAAGCCTAGTTTTTCGTCATTCAGTGTTACTGTCTTTTAACCCGGGGAACTACTTAGAGCTACAAGGTATTGCGAGGGAGGTTCTCGCTTGACGTGGAGTATTCTGAGATATTTGCGAGAAAATCCTGAGATTCTTAGGGAGAGTCTTCGGAAAAGAGGAATGGATGAGAGCCTAGTTGACGAGGCTAGGAGGCTTGACGAGGAGTGGAGAAGGCTTAAGAAAGAAGTAGATGAGATAAGGCATAAGCACAATGTTATCACGAGGAGCATAGCCAAGGCCACGAATGAGGAAGAGAGAAGAAGGCTTATTGAGGAGGCTAAGAAGCTTCTTAAGACCCGAGAGGAGCTTGAAAGGCGTCTACGCGAGATTGAGGAGAAAAGACAACGTGTACTTCTTTCATTACCTAATATAGTGCATGAGTCAGTGCCAGTAGGTTTCTCTGACGAAGAGAACGTGCCAATAAGGTTCTGGGGTAGGCCTCGGGTATATGTTGGATACTTGGACAAGTTTAAGGAGCAGACAGAGAAATGGGGCTTTAAGATAGACTATGAACTAATTGACTGGAAACCTGTTGGCCATGCAGATATGCTAGAGCACGTCCTCAAGCTGGGCGATACACAGAAAGCTGCCGAGGTAGCAGGTTCTAGGTTCTTCTACTTATTCGATGACCTAGTTTGGCTTGATTTCGCTCTCTTACTATATGCCATAGATACCTTAACCTCTAAGGGCTATAAGCTTGTGCAGCCACCTTACATGCTCAGACACAAGATAATGATGGGCGTAATAGATCTAGAGACATTTAAGGACGCTATATACAAGATAGAGGGAGAGGATCTCTACCTAATAGCTACGGCTGAGCACTCCCTAGCAGCCCTATACTATAATGAGGAAGTTATGGAAGACGAACTACCGATAAAACTTGTTGGTATTAGTCCTTGTTTCCGCCGCGAGGCAGGAGCGGGTAACCGTGACCTTAAGGGAATATTCAGAGTTCACCAATTCCATAAGGTTGAGCAATACGTGTTCGCGAAGCCCGAGGAGAGCTGGCAGATACATGAAGAGCTCATAAGGAACGCGGAGGAATTGTTTCAAGGCCTTGGGCTCCCTTACAGAGTTGTTAATGTTGTTTCCGGCGAGCTTGGCGCACCAGCTGCTAAGAAGTATGACTTGGAGGTATGGATGCCCGCACAGGGCAGGTACCGTGAAATGGTGAGCGCCAGTAATACAACCGACTGGCAAAGCTATCGTCTCAACATAAGGCTTGTGAGGAGAAAAGGCATGGAAAGAGAATACGTCCATACACTAAACTCAACAGCAATAGCCTCAACAAGAACTATCACAGCGATACTTGAGAACTTCCAAGAACCAGACGGCACTGTAGTTATTCCAAGAGTTCTTAGGAAGTACTTAGAGCCGTTTAAGAAGGCGCCAAAGGAAGCAATATACCCGGCTAAGCGTAGAGAAAAATGAGACGAGAGCCTAGGGCGAGTGGTGAGACAAGTGGAGCTTAAGGAACGGATACTTTCTCTTGTGGAAACTGCTCCGCAGATAAATAAGGCAGCCTTTTACAGTGACCCCTATGTAGAGAAGCTAGTCGTTGAGCTACATAATAGGTGGGAGGAAGCTGGGCACGAGGGTGAGCCCATAGACTACGCAACTCGCGAGGAACTTGAAAAACTCTTAGAGCTAGCAGAGTACTATACTAGATTACCCTTCTGGAAGGCATACAAAATAGTCAAGGAGAGAACCGAGAAAGGAGGAGCCTCCCAGTCGGACTAGTGATTTGCATTGTCTCTGCTAGTTCTATATTCCCGGTAAGGGGTCTCTATGCTATTCTTTGAAAGATTTGTTCCGGAACACATATGGCAGCGATTAAGACCTGATGCTATATATGTTTGGGAAAACGAGGAGGTAAGGAAGAGACTTAAATGGTACTATTTAGTGATGGTTGATCGTGTGCCTGCACGTTTTCTCTTAGCTAAGATAGTTGAGGTAGGCGAGAAGGAGCTAGAAAAACTTGATGAAAAGACTCTGCTAGATCTACGTGAAAAAAGTGCCAAGGAGCATCGTGGGCTCGTGGACAAGGCCCTCAAAGAACAGTATCTCCTTGAAGACTACATTGTCGATAGGAGAGGGCTTCGAGATATAGTCTCACTCTTAGACCTAGACGTGGAGATTATTAAGAGAATGTTCAAACCATGCAGGCTCTGTGAAAGGAGGTGCCTCGTTGATCGTAGTAAGAGGTTAGGCGCATGCCGACTTGACGAGAAGACGTATGTACATAGCTGGTTCCATCACCTAGGCGAAGAAGCTCCTCTTGTTCCCAGCGGGACTATTTTCTACGGTGGTTGCAACTTTACTTGTGTCTTTTGCCAAAATTATGATATAAGTCAAAAATATCCTAGGAGTGGTGATATAGTTACTCCTCGCGAGTTAGCCCGGATTCAGCACGAGCTACGTGTAATGGGTGCACGTAATATTAATCACGTCGGCGGCGAACCTACACCTAGTTTACATACCATAATAGAGTCCTTCAAGTACCTTGACACAAATGTCCCCCAGATATGGAACAGTAATATGTACATGACAGAACCGGTAACTAGGGTCCTAACAGACGTTATTGATTTGTGGTTACCCGATTTCAAGTACGGTAATGATAAGTGTGCATTCCGGTTATCTAGTGTTAGGAGTTACTTTAGCATTGTGTCACGGAATCATGTAATAGCGGCTAAGGAAGGTGACATGATTATTCGCCACCTAGTATTACCTGGGCATGTTGATTGCTGTAGTAAACCCATAATGAGATGGATAGCTAATAACCTGCCGCGGGATAGAATACTCGTGAACATAATGGACCAGTATCGTCCAGAGAACCTTGTGGCTCGATACCCAAAAAGATGGCCGGAGCTAGCCCGCCCCGTCTATAGAGACGAAGTAGAGGAAGTAATGGCCTATGCAGCGAAGCTGGGCATACTGTATGAGCCAGTAAGTAGGTGAATCATGCCTTGGCTAGGCCAAGCAAGGTGCTAATACTTGATGGTTATACTGACGAGCCTGCAGGCTTCGGCGTACCTCCCTACATTGATGTTTATCCAAGATATATTGCTGGGGCAATATGGAGTGTTGATAAAAGTATAACAGTTCATTATCTTACCGTTGACGAGGCTAGGAATAACATACCGGAGTTCATTGAGAGGGCAAACACGTATGACTTACTCATAGTAGTAGCTGGAGCAGTTGTTCCAGGCAGATATCTTGGCGGAACACCTATAACACTCCAAGAGCTTCAGACATGGTTTAAACTCATTAACAAGCCATTCAAAGTACTAGTAGGTGCTGCAGCCCGATGGGGGATAGGAAACATCGGGGGAAGCGTAGCAGCACTCCCCCGGACCGTTAAGCAGAACTTCGACGTAATCGTGACCGGCGAGCCTGAGGCATATATCTATGAGCTTGTAAAGTATGGCGAGGAGAGAGCAAGACCATGGGCAATAATTGACAACGAGTATCTTGAACCAGTGTCTAGGTTCGCGATACTAGGCGCAAAAATTGTTGAACAACACCCAAATCACGGCTACAATCTCATAGCAGAGATAGAGACGTATAGAGGCTGTCCCCGCTGGATTAGTGGTGGTTGTAGCTTCTGCGTTACAAAGCTCTACGGCAAGCCAAGGCAGCGGCGCGTAGAAGATATTGTAAGGGAGGTTGAAGCTCTCTATAGTCATGGAGTTAGGCATTTCCGGCTCGGTAGGCAAGCCGACATACTCGTGTTTGGGAGCAACGAACTTAGTACAGAGGAGTGGCCCAAGCCTAACCCTAATGAACTAGAGAAACTATTTTACGGCATCAGGGTTGCTGCACCAGGGCTCTTTACGCTCCATATAGATAACGTGAATGCAGGCACAATAGTGCGGCACGAGAGGGAAAGCATTGAGGCGCTTAAGGTTATCATTAAGTACCATACGCCAGGCGATGTTGCCGCGCTAGGTATCGAGACAGCTGATCCAAGGGTTATTAAGCTTAATAACCTAAAGACTTACCCAGATGAATCCCTAAAGGCCATCGAGCTTATAGCCAAGCTTGGGTCAAGACGTGGGTATAATGGATTACCGGAGCTTTTGCCTGGGATAAACTTCGTGCTTGGGCTTATAGGTGAGAGCCCGCTCACGTATAAACTGAATGAGGAATTTATCGAGAAGCTCTACTCAAGAAAAGTACTTGTGAGAAGGATAAACGTTAGAAAAGTACTCGTACTCCCAGGGACACAGCTCTACAAATATGGTACAAGGTTCATAGATAAGTATAAAACTCTTGCTAAGAGATTCGAGAAAACAGTATTGCGTTACTCAAGGCTCTTTCTTCAACAAGTAGTGCCGAGCGGCACCATTCTTCGCTATGTATACATCGAATACTATGACCCGAGGCTCGGGGTAACGTTTGCCCGACAAGCAGGAAGCTATCCAATAGTAGTCGAAATTCCGTGCAGACTAACGCAGCGAGGAATTATAGATGTTTATGTATATTCTCATTCCGCTCGAAGCGTTAGGGGAATACCTATACCTATCAATCCCAACAAATCAGCACTTACTATTATGTCGAAAATAGTGGGAGAGAGACTAGCTCGGAGAATCGCTCTTAGCAAACCCTTTAAGAATGACCACGAGATTAGAGAAGTTCTTGGCGAAAATTCGAAGTTCTTTAGTATAAGAGGGCATACATGCTAACCCCCGATGGTGTTAAAGAATAGAGATAGCATTATGAACTGTACCATTTAAATGGGCGTGAAAAAGCACCTATTATTTTAGGGTTAGGTAGTTAGAGGGATTCGCCGTTGGCGAGTACTCACGCTAAGAGAATAACCTCTAGTACCGACGGGGATGTGGTACTAGAAGCACCAGGCACATATGACCCGAAGACTAAGACGATAAGAATTGCTGGGAGAGAAATAAGGATAGGAGGACCGATACCGAAGCTCAAAGAAGGCGAAAAATTCATAGCATATACTACTAGCATTTGCCCATACTGTCTTAGGCTATTACCAGCGATAATATTTGAGAGAGAAAATAAAGTCTATATAAGGAAGGTGTGCCCGGAGCACGGCGAGATAGAGGAACTATATTTTGGTGATGCAAGAACATATCATCGTTTCTTCAAGTACGAGGAGGAAGGAGTTGGAGTAGTACCCTATGTAAAGCTTAAGGCGCCTTGTCCGTTTAACTGTGGACTTTGCCCAATGCATAAGAATCACACAGCTCTGGCAAATCTTGTTGTAACTAATCGCTGTGACTTGTCGTGTTGGTACTGCTTTTTCTACGCGGAGAAAATGGGCTATGTGTACGAGCCTAGTCTTGAAGAGATTAGAAAGATGATTCGCCAGTATAAGAAGCAAGGAGTCTCGATGGCTGTCCAGATAACTGGTGGGGAGCCGACGCTTAGGGAGGATCTGCCAGAGATAATAAAGATGTTAAAGGAGGAGGGTGTGACACATATACAGCTTAATACGCATGGGATAACCTTTGCGAGACTGTGGTTCGAGAAAAGCCCAGAGGCTGCTGTTGAATATGCACGGGTTCTCAGAGAGGCGGGAGTAAACACCGTCTACATGAGTTTTGACGGCGTGACACCTAGGGCGAATCCAAAGAATCACTGGGAGGCCCCATACACGCTTGAGGTGTTTCGTAAAGCGGGGATGACCAGCGTTGTACTAGTACCAACGGTTATCAAGACTATAAATGACCAGGAGCTGGGAGCTATAGTAAAGTTTGCAGCAAAGCACATAGACGTTGTGAGAGGTGTAAACTTCCAGCCAGTGAGCCTTACTGGTAGGATGAAACGAGATGAGAGAAGAAAGTATAGAGTAACCATACCGGATGTGCTGAAATGGGTGGAAGAGCAAACAGACGGCCAAATACCTATGGATGCATGGTTCCCTATACCTGTGGCCGCCAAGTTCGCTTACTTCCTTGAAGCTGTAAGTGGCGAGCTTAAGGTGTGTATGGGTAACCACCCTGCATGCGGCTCAGCGACCTATGTCTTTGTTGAGCGAGGAACTGATGGTCTACCCAAGAAATTCATACCCATAACAGAGTTCTTCGATGTTGAGGGCTTCATAGAGTACATGGACCAGAAAACACAGGAGCTTAGAAAGGATGCAGAAAGCTTTGGTGCCAGGTTTAGAAAAACACTTAGGCTCGCATCCATAGTCAAAGACCTACCAAAGTTCACTATAAAGGAGAAAATACCAAAAGACCTCAATATAACTAAGCTACTAATCAATGTGTTTATAAAGCGCAACTACGAGGCGCTAGGCGAACTACACTACCGCCTACTATTCCTAGGCAACATGCATTTTATGGACCAATACAACTATGATGTTGAGAGGGTCATGCGATGCAACATCCACTACCTAATGCCAGATGGCAGAATAGTGCCATTCTGTGCATACAACGTGCTAAATGATCTCTATAGGGACTACGTGATTAAGAAATACGGTATACCGCTTGAAGAATACAAGAAGAAGTATGGTGGCAAAGGCATAGGGCCTGATGTCAAGTATGTTAGGAACATAAAGCTATTGAAGAGCACACCAATATATTATGAAGCTTATAGAGGCATTGTACCCGACGAGATACTGTACGGCAAGCATAAGGAAGATTAATTTTTCTCAAAGCTTTAGCCAATTATCAAAATATTTTAGGTATTTTTTGACAAAGTTGTCCCAAATACTTTTGGCAGTTTCTTCTACCCCTAGCGCCTTAATATCTGCTATAATTCTTAGTGTTTCGCTTATCATTAATGGCGTTAATCTTAAGCCTCTATACTCATAGGGTGAATCAGATTCTGTAAGCATTATCTCGATTGGCGCTACTCGTACTATTTCTTGATGTTTTTTCTGTATCTTTACCGCCGGGTTAATGGATATCGTGTAGCCATGAGCCTCTATATCTTTGAGCAGCGTCTTAGGCCCTGTATACCAGTGAAAATTAGCTGCACCTATATCGTATCGAACTAGTAGATGGAATACTTCCTCCCAGGTCCCAGCTGTATGTAAGTTAAGGAACATATTGTGATCGCGTGCTGCTTCAAGAAATACCTTGAAAACCTCTCGTTGCAGCTCTATCGTCTGAGGCACAAATTTCGTATCAAGACCTACTTCTCCTAGACACTTTATGTTGTTCTCAAGCGCTAGCTCAACTATTCGCAAAGCTTCCTTAATTGATTCATTCCTCTTAACACTCCATGGATGAAGACCGACACATGGTGCTATCCGATTATAATTCCTGGATAACTCTATAACTTTCTTAGAACTTTCTAGATCGTCGCTTACACTAACTATGACTATATTCTCTGCTTGATTGAGTAAGGCCTCTAGCTCTTCATTATCGAACTCGTGTATATGACTATGAATATCGACCATCATTGTCAATTACCTCGTCACCCAGTATACTTCTACATCTAGTTAGACACGGAGACTTAAATTAGCCCTTAGTAGAGTTAGCAAGTACCTAGGCTGTGATGACCATCCCGACATCAACGAGGCAACGATGATGGCGTGGCGGCTGTCTGAGCCTCAACACCGTAAAAGATTCATCATATCGTCTTCAGCAAAGGCGGCCCTGTATCATCGGCTAAAGACCCAGTATTACTATGTCTTTTCGCGCGGGAAAAGCAACATTAACCACACGTACGCCGTCAATATACGCTTCAAGCCTCTTAGAGTTATGAGCATGACCGTGTATAACGATTGAGGGTTTTACCTCTTTTATGGCTGCCTCCATTAATAGGCTACCAACCTCGGGCCATATCCTTCTATCTTCGCCTTCTAGGGTAACATAGGTTGGCGCGTAGTGCATGAGCACTACAACTTTATCATAGTTCTTTTTCAGCTCCTTGACTATTTTTCTAAGCCTCTCTACACGCTCTTTATAAATTCTTTCAATACCTGGTATGTGTTTTCGCTGCCACCTTGTCGGTCTGTCTAATGAGCCCCTTGTACCATATATTGCTATCTCCTCGCCATTCGATGAGACAAAAATGTAGTAACTGTCATTAAGCCAGACTATCTCGGGATAACTTTTAACAAACTCGTGCTCCCTATCCATGAACTCCTCGTTACCAAATACCGCTACTATTCTAGCCCGATTACAAATACGTTTGGTTGCTTCTAAAACGCTCCTAAGGGCCCCAACATTGCCTTTCTCAACCATATCTCCAGCCCAAAGCACAAGTTCAACTCTATTACATTCTTCACGATGCTTACTCAAAGCACCCATGTAATGCAACAAGAACCTCGGACTATGAACATCCGATGTAGCCATTATCGTCAACACTAGAGCCCACCATCCCTTTTCATCATTTAATTAAAACGAAGAGGATAGGAGGCGCGGTGAATACGTCCCGGCCCCGCTCATCCTGCTCCCTACGGAGCTGTTGCGAGGCCTCCATTCTAAAAAAGCGTAAAACCATAGTTAATTAAAAGTGTATAGTACCAGAACATGTATGAAACACGCCCAGGATTTGTATCAGCATTATCCGGCGCTCATCACTACCCCTTTGCTCGATGAATCAGAGACCCTCTTACTCATCACAATAATCGGAACAGCGTTGCTTCTAACCTGGTGCCCCGCGCTGAATTTATGAAGTTATACCAGTACTTGATTATTTATTTGGCTGGGATATGACGAGGGAACGAACGCTGAGCGGTGAGGAAGCTGAGCTACGCTGATCCCGGCCCCGAGTATTGTATGGAACGGGGATAGGAATGAAACCATTGATTCTCTCGGTTCTAGATGAGCGACACAGGCTATACATGCCTAAGGCTCCGCAACGACTAGCGCTAGCTCTTGCCAAGTACGCCGCTAGCATTTTCAGAGACTTTACCATCTGCGCCTATGACACGTTAATAGGAATTGCTTTAAGCATACTCAACGAGGAAATTGTCAAAAGTTGCAAAGAATGCTACAACGAGAATAACTATGCACTACTATGGTGTCCGGGAATGTGCACAGAGGGACTCATACTGGCAGCTGGCACCCTTGTAAGAAATTATAGAAGCTGTGGATTAGAAAAAGTAGATGTTAAAAGGGCTTCTCGAGACACATATCTCTTACTGATCCATTTGAATAATACTACTCTTAGAGAATACGTAATGGTAGATAATAATTATAATATTATAAGAGCCTCTAGTCCCTGTAAAGACATGAATGCTCTTGAAATTCTTAGGAAATACTTCGGGCTAGGTGAAATACTGCTCAGAGAGGCTATTGAGGCTTTATCAATAGATCTAGGAATACCAAAAACTAGGGCACGGGAGATTATAGCTAGCTTGTCAGAAAAAGGCTGTATAGATATAGATGTTAAGAATAAGAAAATACGTATTTACGAACTATAGTTATTCTATAATAATTGCTGGACGTAATGGTATTGCCGCTTCTATCTTTTGGCGTGGAGCGCTTGGCGGTGCCTCATCAACGATAACGACTTTTATTTCGCGGATACCAGTCTTTCTTGCTATATATTCCTTGAATTCTTCGAGAACCCTCTTTTCATTGAATTCTTTAACTGACGCTATTTTTCTTAACGCTTCCTCGTCTAATCCTCTTAGATGCTCATATAGTCTCTTCGCTAGTTTAGCTGCTGTTGTACCGGGTACCCCCTTAGCTATCAGTTCGCGTATTATATCACGGAGTTGCCTTTTCTCTAAAATCATAGAAGCAGTTGTTGATGCGTATACCCAGTCACTCGGCCTAGCTGTTATAATTAATGCTTTGGATGCTGTACCCTTGTATACACGTAGTATAGACTTTATATCTTCTATCACTTTATCGATATATGCTACTGTGAGTTCCGCGGCATCATCTATCCTAGACTTATCAGCTACAGGCCAGTGCTCTAGTGAGACAAACGTCTTATTGCCTAGTTTGTGCCAGAGCTCTTCAGCCAAGTGAGGCGCTATTGGGGTCAGCATCTTTATCCATGCGGATACGTATTCCTTAAGTGCAGGTCCCGGGTGCCCGCGTATCTCGAGATACTTTTCAGCATCGTTCTCCATCTCGTAGAGCACCCTTATGGTCGCAGCCCTAATTCTTAGCTCATCGAAAGACTTACTAGCGTGGATTATGTGGCTCTGTAATCTGCTCATTAACCATCTATCTATGAGCTTTGTCTCCGTATCAGCTTCTTGGACTCTAGCCACTATATCCTCTATTTTCCTTAGTTGCGACATTACACTCTTTGCTAAATCCTCTGTAAAGTTAGCATCCTGTAGAATTTCCGCAGCTGCTAGGAGAGTCGCCCTAACAGTGTCAACACCATATACTCTTAGCGCTCTCCTTAGTGGCACTATGTTTCGTAGACTCTTGCTCATCTTCTTTCCTTCTAGTAACACAAAGCCATTTACTACTATTTGTCGAGGCCACTTCTCCTTCGGAAATATAGCCGCGTGGTTGAATAGGAAGAATGTTAGATGGTTGGGTACTAGGTCGCGGCCACTATGTCTTGAGTCTAGTGGGTACCAATAGTCAAATTCTCTGCGCAGCTCTTCGAGAATCCCTAGTGATATGCCAGTCTCATTTGATACTTTCCTTGGGTCGCCTCTACCTAGGAGCACATAGTCCCAGAACTCTATTGATAGCTGCTCGGGCTTGAGACCATAGACCCTTATTTTATGTATAACGGTGTAGAATGCCATGTATATTGTTGAATCGCTTAAACTTTCTATTATCCATCCCTTAGCCCAGGGTAGCTCTGTACCGAGGCCCCTTGTACGGGCTGCTGCGCGTTCATGCAACCAATCAATTACCTTGATGAATTCTTCTCTCATTATCTCTGGAACAATTCTCATACTGCCTAGTAGCTCTAGAACCTTTGCCTTCCACTCCTTATCGCCATAGTTTATAAACCACTGGTCCTTTAGCACCTTTACTACTATCTCTGTCCCGCAGCGGCAATAGACAGGCTTATTGAGTATCTCGTACATCTTATCCGCGTACCCGAGTGCATTTAACCAGCTAGTTGTAGCATCCCTTGCTTCCTTCACGGAGCGACCAGCTATCCACGACTTTATTGCTGCTACTATAAACCTCCTATATTGTTCAGGTACATTCTTGTACACTCTATTTACTATGTCTTCCCTCACAACACCCTTGTTGAATTCATCGCTATAGAGCTTCTTAGTTGCCTCATCTAAGAGCCTTCTATCGAGCTGGCTCTTTACTCCCATCTTCTCAACAATGTCTTTTGCGGGTATCTCGCTATAACCCGGGACACGTATGAGGGGAATTGGCGAAAGCCTCGTTGCGTCTATTCCAAGCTTTTCTAGCAATTCTTTATTCTTCTCAAGTAACTCCTTAAGAGCTATGTAGTCGTAGGGTGCGTGAGCAGGTACACTCATTACAACGCCGGTAGCCGTGTCGGGATCAACGAATTTTGCTGGAAGTATCGGTACTTTTTCACCAGTTGCAGGATTAAGTACTTGTTTTCCTATCAAATCGCTTCCTTTAATTATCTTGCCCTCCTTTACATTATCCCTCTGGAACCTTAGCTTGAAAGCTGCACGTTTGCTTACAACGTATTTCCTACCATCTATCTCGACAAAGACGTACTCTGCCTCCGGGTTTACCCATATGTTAGTGACTCCAAAGACTGTCTCTGGGCGCAGTGTTGCGGCAGGTAGGTAACTTGAGTCATCTAGTTGGAATAGTATTAGAGTAAACTCTCCTATCTCTGGCTCAACATCGCCCTTGGTATCATGCATTCCGACTGGCATATTGTGTCGTGGACACCAACCGACAGGGTGAGTGCCCTTGGTCAGTAGGCCTTTTTCCTTAAGCTTCGTGAACTGCCAGATAATGAAGCGCTTAAACTCGGGATCTATTGTGGTGAACTCTCTTCGCCAATCGATGCTATAGCCCATCTCAGTCATAGCTGTTTTTGCATCATTATGGAAGTACCTAGCAAGCGATAACGGGTCTTTGAGCTTCTCGATGTCCTCCGGTGGTACGTCATAAACATTTATCATGAGGTCTATTAGCTCCCGGTCTCCAGCGGCTATTTGCTCAGCCATTGTTAGTATTGGTGTGCCAGTGTAATGGAACCCCATTGGGAATAATACATTGTATCCCTTCATTCTTAGATAGCGAGCGTATGCATCAGTTATGGTATATGTTCTACCGTGTCCAAGGTGTAATGGGCTATTAGGGTATGGGAAGGCTGCTGTTAGGAAGAATTTGGGCCTCGTCTCGTCTATGTCTGCTTCAAATATCCTTGCTTCTCTCCACGCCTTTTGCCATTTCTGTGCTACTTCGAAGAGGTATTTTGCATACTCATTAATGGGTTCTTTTCTAGTAACGGGTGACGAAGCAATAACTAACCACCCTTTCTTTTCCCTTCATTCTGAGTCTCAAGTACCTTGCTTCTTGGCGGAGTGCCGCACTGCTATAGCCATTACATCGCTTGATGACTTCTACTGGATAAAAAGTTGACGCAGGTGCTGTTGCCCGTCTTACCACCTGGTAGTGAAAATAATTTATTGACCGCTGAGAGCCGTATGATGGAGGAGCTTGTGGGGGGCTATTGATGGAATATGTTAAAAAGACTATGAAGGAGATAGTGATATTCATTGACAAGGTAATAGAGAGGCTTAGAGACGATGAAGTGAGGGCCATGATTGATACCCTTGTTGATGCATATAAGAATGGGCGCAAGGTTCTTGTCATGGGTGCTGGTAGAAGCGGGCTCGTTGGAAGAGCTTTCGCGATGAGGCTTATGCACCTAGGGTTTAACGTCTACGTTCTCGGTGAAACTATTACACCCAGTATAGGTGAGAACGACGTTGTTGTCGCTATATCTGGCTCGGGTCGCACACAGCTGATAGTAACAGCCGCGGAGGCGGCTAAGAAGGTAAAAGCGAAGATAATAGCAATCACAAGCTATATTGATAGCCCATTGGCCAAGCTAGCAGACATTGTTGTAGAAATACCTGGAAGGACTAAGCTCGCACCTGATATAGATTACTTTGCTAGACAGATACTCGGTATACACGAGCCCCTAGCACCCCTAGGGACGCTATTTGAGGACACAGCAATGGTTTTCCTCGACGGAGTTACAGTAGAGCTCATGCACCGCCTCGGTAAAAGCGAGAAAGACCTTCGGGCAAAACACGCAAATATAGAGCTCTAAGACACCCGTTAACTAGAGACACTTAGTCCTCGGATAGCGGGGACCTGGCAGAGTAATGCCTAGCGGCACTAGGAGAAGAACGCTGCTTAGAAGCGGCAAGGTAGTAAACGCTTTTGATCCTTGGGGCAACCCTCTCTGTACATGTCCGCCTAAGTACTCCCTTAACCCGTATACTGGTTGCAGCCATTTCTGCCTCTATTGCTACGCCACATCATATATCGGGCTTAGACCGAGTACGCCGAAGAAGGACTACAGAAAAAGATTACTATACGACATTGCTCACGTTATTGATCCACGGTACCATATAGATATTTCTACAAGTAGCGATCCTTACCCCCCAGAGGAGGAACAATATCAGCTAACCAGGTGGAGCCTTGAACAACTCTTGCCAAGAGGATTTAAGGTGCTCATAATAACGAAGGGCGCCCTAGTTGCTAGAGACAAGGAGCTACTCTCAAAAGGGAACGCTGCTGTAACAATGACAATAACTACTCTCGACACGTCTCTAGCTAGAAAACTTGAGCCAGGAGCCTCGCTGCCTCGTTTACGTATACAGGCTTTGGAGGAACTATCGAGTAACGAGGTACCTGTTGGTATAAGACTTGACCCCATACTTCCTTTTCTCAACGACTCGAGAGATAGTATAAGAGAGGTATTGGAGGCAGCTCGTTTAGCTGGCGCCCGCTTCGTCGTAACCTCAACTTATAAAGCAAAGCCAGATAACTTCAAGAGAATAATAGAGGCGTTTCCAGAGCTTGAGAAAAAATATAGAGAGCTCTATAGGATTAAAGGAGAACGCTTGTATGGGTATAGATACCTGCCTCTAGAAGTAAGGAAACGTATACTATTGACTGTAAGAGAGGAAGCCATGAGGCTAGGAATGGAGTACGCTACATGCCGTGAGGGGTTTGCACACCTACATACCGCGCCTACATGTGACGGCTCTCATCTAATTCCTAACCGTGTACGGCTGGCTAGGAGAGAAACTAGGAGACTAGACTCATTTCTAAGACCTAGCGACTAGTCTCCATTTCTTAACGAACTCCTCTAGCCGAGTTGAGAGTTTCCTAAGCTCTAGCTCTACAATGTCCCTGGGGGGCCAGTCCCTGGTCTCTATGCTATACTTTTCCGCGCACTCAATACATACACGGACAACAGGGTTAACTTGTATGGAGCATTCTTCGCAAACGGGTCTACCACATATAGCACATGTCGCGATGGATAGTCTCTTCCCACATATTGCACAGATAGTTTCGGCACATATTATGCACTTATCTCCAGCCCAGTGCTTATCGCATACAACACGGCCGCATATGGGGCAAACATGGCTCGCAGGCGCACCACATATCTCGCATTCATTCTTCCTCCTCTGTCTCACTTTCCTCTTCACTCTCCTCTTCAGCTTCCTCTTCCCCTGCTCCACGCCTCGAGTATAGTGATGATAGAATTTTCAACGCTGCCTCTCTAGCAGCCTCTAGCTCTTTCTTAGATCGCGCATATATAGTTGCCCTGTACTTATCCGCGGCCTCGGGCTCTATAACTACAACCGCGTCGAGGGGAGTAAGGTGAGCACGCGAAGCAAACCTGCTGACTTTGCTAGCTGGAACTATTATTGCTTCACTATACTTGTACCCATTGACGTTGATTCTGTCTACGCTTTCAGCAACCATTCCGTAAGGCGATGCCCTTGACGAGGCGCTTTTTCGTCCACGTTTCCGAGGTCTCCTCTGAAGAACATAGACTTCCTTTAACTGCAACCATACATCGCCGTGCTTTATTAGCACCCGCACCTTATTCCCCGCCAGTGTCTAAGAGGAATAGTACACTAATAAGATAAACTCTATTGTGGCATCAATCCTCATAATCTCCGATCACGACACCTAAGCGGTCAGATATAACTCCTTTTCTCACGAGTAGTTCATACGTTCTCCATATACGCTTAATAGTTACATGCCTTGTATCGAACCCTTTATCCCTGAGCAATTCTATCACGTAATCCGGGAACTCGTCTGGATGACCACTAAAACTCCTAACAGCCTCGATAACAGCGTTAACAACGTCTCTCGAACTTGGGTATGGATATTTCTTCTTATGTTTCGGCCTAAGTTT
>JALVHV010000078.1 GCA_027028845.1 Pyrodictiaceae archaeon
CGTGACCTTGCCTCGGGGCGACCGAAAGTTCTTCATCCCTATTCATTCTTATATTAGAAGAGTTTTCCAGGGTTTTGTTCCTTTACTCTTTAGGCTCTGTTCCTCTTAGCTGGTGCTCCTACGCTTCAAAATCTAGTATGTTGGATGTGGTGAGGTGGTGCGGATCTACTTCACAGGATTTCATTAATTCGGGTAAATTTCTTCCCCTGCTTTTCATGCCGTGTGTACGTTTCTGGTACGTTTTCTCCTAGAATTCTTACTTGGATTCGTACCATTTATCACGGTTTGTGTCTTTATTCCCTGCACTGAGGCCTCCTTGTCGCATAGGGTTCGCATCGGATTAGATGTGTGCGGGGTGGCTCTGCATTAAGCCAGGGTAGGGATAGGCTTAGAGAAGCTAGGTTGTTCCACGATGTTTTTCCGTACAGTGATTTCCCCCGTATACCTGTTGACGGGCTACTTGCTGGGCGTAGGCTCGCTGTTACCGATACCACGCTTAGGGATGGACAGCAGGGTTGGAGGCCGCTGCGCGTCGAGGAGGGGTTGAGAATATACGAGTTCCTCGTAGAGCTCGGCGGTAGGGGCGCTATAGAGTCTACGGAGCTATTCCTCTATACTAGTCGCGACCGTGAGCTAGCTAGGCGTATACGGGAGTATGGCGCTGAGAGACCTAGGCCAGTAGCGTGGATAAGGTCTAGCTTCAACGACTTGAGGCTCGTGCTTGAGGCAGGGTTTGACGAAACAATTATCCTTGCTAGTATAAGTGACTATCATATCTACTACAAGCTCGGTGTTGATCGCCAGCGAGCATTGGAGAAGTATGTTAGTGTTATTGGTGAGGCTCTTCGCAGGGGAATAGCTGTTCGCTGCGCCCTCGAGGACGTGACACGAGCCAGCTTCGAGACAAACATTAGGCCTCTTGTCGAGAGGCTCTTGAGGCTTAGCGAGGAGTACGGGACACCTATCCGGTTCAAGCTCTCCGATACCCTTGGGCTTGGCCTCCCATACCCTGATGTCCCCCTCCCGCGGGGAATACCAGCGCTCATAAGGAGGCTCAGAGAGCTAGGGCTTGGCTCACACCAGCTAGAGTTTCATGGACATAATGATTTCGGCCTCGTCGTGGCTAATCACCTTGCTGCATGGATTTACGGCGCCGATTACAGTAACTGCACGCTCTTCGGTATAGGTGAGAGGGCCGGGAATTGCCCCTTGGAAGTAATGCTTGTTCACTACGTCGGCTTGACGGGGCGTAGCAGCGATGTCGATCTCTCCGTGCTGCCCCGGGTAGCTAGGTTCTTTGAGGAGATTGGGTACCATGTTCCAGAGTTCCAGCCGATTGTTGGCCGTAACGCGTTCAATACCAAGGCCGGTATACATATTGATGGTTTGCTCAAGAACCCTGAGATATACTTGCCTTTCAACCCTAGTCTCGTGGGGCGCCGTCCCGGCATAGAGGTTAACGCGTATGGTGGCCGTGCAGCGATTGTTGCCTGGCTTCGTCTCAGGTTCCCTGAGGTGGGGAAGAGGGTTGACAAAAATGATCCACGTGTAGCAGCTATGCACGAAGAGATTGTCGGGCTCTACGAGAGGGGGGAGAAGCAGGGCTCGCTTAGCGACGAGGAGCTCTACGAGATAGCTACCAGGTACTTCCCCGAGATAACATTGCTAAGGGAGTGAGCACTGCGTTGCCAGCGCTTACTATGACTGAGAAGATTCTGGCTAAGAGGCTAGGTAGGGCGCCGTCGCCCGGGGAGCACGTAGTGGTTCCCATCGACTATGTCTATATGCATGATGGTACTTTTCCCTTGGCGTTACGGGTTCTCCAGGAAATGGGCATGGAGAGCCAAGTTGACCCCGGGAGGCTTATACTATTCATAGACCATGCGGCACCTGCTCCTAGTGTAGCTGCTGCCCTAGTCCACCAGGAGATGAGGAGATTCGCTAGGAAGTACGGCGTTAGGCTTCACGATGTTGGCCGGGGTATTAGTCACCAGGTTATGGTTGAGGAGGGCTATGCCCGGCCTTGGAGAATAATCCTTGGCGCTGATAGCCACACCGTTACCCTTGGCGCTGTTGGCTCCTTTGCTACCGGTGTCGGTAGTACTGATGCTGCTGTAGCAGCTGTCTCTGGCAAGGCCTGGATACGTGTACCGGAGCAGGTGCGTGTAAGGCTTAGTGGTGCTGAGCTACCGCGAGGCGTTATGGGGAAGGATGTCGCGCTGAAACTCGTATCCGTGCTAGGCGCTAACGGTGCCATCTATAAGGCTCTCGAGTTCCAGGGCGACTTGGAGACGCTTAGCCTCGCGGCAAGGCTCACAGTGAGCAACATGGTTGTTGAGGCCGGGGCTAAGCTCGGCCTCTTCCCCGTAGACGGGCTCGCCGCCAAGACACTCCTAGAGGAATACGGTGTCGAGGCTCCGAGGCTCTACCCCGATGCCGGCGCGGAGTATAGTGATGAGCTAGAACTGGAGCTGGGTAGCCTAGAGCCCCTCGTCGCTGCGCCGCCAAGGGTAGACAATGTCAAGGCAGTAACCGAGGTAGAGGGGATAGAGGTGGACCAGGTGTTCATTGGGAGCTGTACTAATGGGCGCTACGAGGACTTCGTAGCCGCCGCACGCATACTTAGGAGGCACCGTGTACGGGAGGGTGTGAGATGCATAGCTGTGCCGGCATCTAGGCGCGTCTTCCAAGAACTATCTAGGGACGGGATAGTAGATGTTCTCGCGGGAGCCGGGTGCGTAGTAACATATGGTACATGTGGCCCGTGCCTCGGTGCCCACTTCGGCCTACTAGGTGAGGGCGAGACTGCTGTCAGTACCAGTAACCGGAACTTTGTTGGGAGAATGGGGCACCGCGACTCCAAGGTCTACCTGGCTAGCCCGTTAACAGCTGCCGCATCGGCGGTAACGGGTAGAATAACTGACCCAAGAAGCCTCATCTAAGAACAATGCATTGCTCCGGGGATGAGCAGGCTATGAGCCTTGTTGTTCGTGGCAGGGCATGGGTCCTGGGAGACAACATTACCACGGATCACATCATTAGCGGGAAGTACAAGTATAGTAAGATGGGGCGCTTAGAGGACATGCTCCCCTACGTGTTTGCTGACGTCATTCCCGGGTTCTATGAGAAGGTGCGTCCTGGTGACGTGATAGTTGCTGGCGAGGGCTTTGGCTATGGGAGTAGCAGGGAGCACGCTGCTAGGCTACTGAGAATGATTGGCATCGGGGCAGTTGTGGCTAAGAGCTTCCACAGAATATTCTATAGGAATGCTATTAACTCTGGGCTACCCGTCATAGTTGCTAAGAGGATACCCGATGTCACAGAGCAGGGAGACATCGTTGAGGTCAGGGTTGAGGAGGGCATAGTGACTAATGTTACGCGGGGCGTCGTGGAGCGGGTCGCTGGGCTAGAGGAGCCATTGCTCAGCATACTTAGGGCAGGCGGGCTTGTCGAGTACGTTAAGAGGCATGGGAGGCTGCCGTGGTGAGAAATGTTGCCCCGGTACCGCGTAGTACTGATCCCTGGCGACGGCGTCGGCCCCGAGATAATGGTTTTCGCCGAGAAGTTGCTCTCGGGTATAGATAGCATAGAGCTTGTTCGCGTAGAGGCGGGGCTAGCCTATTATGAGGAGACGGGGCAGCCCTATCCCAGTGACTTCGAGGAACTAGTGCTAAGCGCTGACGCCGTCATTAAGGGGCCATTGGCTACCCCTAGCCGAGGCGGGTATAGGAGCATAACTCTCCAGCTAAGGAGGCTACTAGGGATCTACGCTGATATACGGAGATTCGAGACAAGGAGCACGCGCCTAGTGGTTGTGCGTGAGAGCTCCGAAGGAATATACTCTGGAGTCGAGGGCGTGTTCGGCGATGCTGCTGTAGCGCTGAAGATTGTTACGCGGAGAGCTGCGCAGAGGATAGCTAGGACTGGGTTCGAGCAGGCAAAGAGACTGGGGTATAACAGGGTAATAGCTGTGCATAAGGCTACTGTTCTCCGTGCAACTGATGGATTATTCCTAGAAGAGT
>JALVHV010000079.1 GCA_027028845.1 Pyrodictiaceae archaeon
AACGTCTACATCGAGCACCCTGAGGCCCTGACCTCTGAAGTAGTCATGCCGTTCTCTAACGCTTTTGTGGAAATCTATGGAGCGGTTTGTGATGGTTCAAGCATCTGTGGCGGCAAGGGCTTTGTGAGCAACGTTTACCCGCCTACCCCTGGAAGCAAGGTCTACAGAGTTGTTAATGCCGAGTACCTATCCAGCTACTTGACGGTTTCATCACCCATTAGCGTTGGCGTGCACAAGTATAGTGGCTGGAGGCTTCCGCTTGACTCTGCCTGGCTTAATTACCATGTAGGGGTCTTCGGCGCCACGGGTACTGGTAAGAGCAGGCTAGTCCTACGACTCTTATCCGAGATAATCCGGGCAGGTTATAACCTAATAGTGTTCGACCACAATGGCGTGGATTATGCACCCTTCGCGCAGAGACTTGGAGGCGAAGTAATTGATGCTTCTAGTATACGCATTGAGCCGCGCATATTCTCCTCCATAGTGGCAAGGCTAGTTGATGTACAGGGTATGCAACGCGACGTTATAGAGGTTGCAGCACTCTGTTACTCTATGAAAGTCTATAGGGATAACGGGGACAAGTACAACAAGTACTCGCTAAACGAGTGCAACAACTTCATAGGCCCACCGCGCGGCGCGACACTGACAAGGAGACAAACAGACAACAGGGAGGAGAGGAGCCCTAAGGACGAGTTCCTCTACGTGCTTGAGCGTGCCACGCGGTTCCTCTATACCCGTGGAAGCGATGCTGCTCTTGTAAAGCTCAAGCTCTTAACAAGGCTAAACGTACCTAGCCGGGTATTCGATAAGCTCCGTGAACGCGTACTAGAGCCCGAGGACATAGTCGCTAGGGCTCTAGAAAAGCGCCTAGTAATCATTGATATGAGCGCAGAGCAGGACATAGAGGTAAAGAGAGGGATAATCGCCTCCATTGCTGAGGCTGTATGGAGCCATATAGCGCAACACGGAGAGGCCCGGATAGGCATAGTGGTTGACGAGGCGCAGAACTATGCCTGCGAATACTGCGGTGAGTCAGCAAAAGCTCTTGAGACCATTGCGCGGGAGGGAAGAAAGTGGAAATACTTCCTAATAGTGGCTAGTCAGCGTGTCAGCCGCGACATAAGGCCAGGCATAAGGAGCAACCTAGGTACTGTGTTCTTCTCAAAGCTACAAGCAACCGGTGATCTCCAAGAGCTCTCAGGCTACCTAGACCTAGGAAGGGTGTCTGAAGCAAACCTCGCGATGCTTGGGCGTAGAGAATTCTATGCTGCTGGCCTGATGAACCCGCTTAGGAGACCTATGCTGCTAGTAGTAGATGATATCAGCTCCCTAGTATCGAAATAAATGGGGCCTAGGAGTTTCCTGTAGCACGATAATTTAGCGTTTTCTTCTTTCATAGATGTACCTCTTCTCCGGATTAGTATGGCTCATTACGATTACGTGTTCTCCTCGGAGCCCCTCTTCCCGGAGCATATCAACTAGGTGCTTGATTACTCTACGACGTACCAGTTCTAGCATGTACGACTCAAGTCTGACATAGCTATCTATGAGGTCTATTGGGTAAGGAAACCCTGTAGCTGGGTTTGTGAGCATGGATAGTATAGAGAGTATTCGCTCCATGCCGAGCCCACCGTAGTCTAATACCTCGACGCGAATAGCTTGTCGAGGACCTTGGCGCGGTTTATAGAACGCTACCACTATATTGCCGTACTCTGGCCTCTTTTCTAACAGCTCCTTGACGCCCTCTACATAGCCCTTTACGTTCTTTCCTCTCTTCTTCCTCTCCTCGGCTATTATCTCGGCATACCTGGGCACGAGTTCTGAGAACCTTCCCAGCACCACATAGTTTCCAGGCTTAAGAACTATACTCATCACTGCTTTATCGTTAAGGGGCAAGGGCTCGCCATTGTTTAGGACCCTTAGGAGCCTAGAGTAGCTCCGCTTCACTACCCCAACAAGCGTTATTTTCTGCTCCCTAGCCCGCTCAAGGACACTCATAGTAGCTTTATCTAGTCTACTCAGCACTCTGCTCTTCTCGATGCTTTTCCAGGGCCGGAACAACAGCTTGTAGGGCACTAGCTCACCATCAAAGAGGATCATGCGTGGTCTTAGTTTTCCCTCAACGTGTTTCCGCAGAACCCTCATGGCAATCTTTTTCTCGAGTATCTTAGCGTAAAGCGGTATACGATTCCTCATCTCCTCGTCATCCGCGAAGAGAATCTCGACAATAGACTCCACCGGCTTCTCATCCCCTTGGGCCACGCCGCCATAGCCTATATAGCCAGCAATGATAGCGGCTAAGTGTCCCCCGACAAGATCTACTCCCCCATCCATCGGGAAAGTAGAGTCAATGGCAACTCCTGGCAAAGGCTTATCGTAGCCAAGTACACCCCACTCAAGCCTATCAAGAATCTTCATCACCTTGTCAAAGCTATCCCGGAACTCGATAATCCTCCCAGCAATTCTCTCAGCAAGCCTCCTAGTCTCCTCAAGCATACTCTGTATAGCAGGAGTAAACTCAACTAGCTCAGTCTCCTCATCTAGTAGTCCAAACCTACGAAGAATATCTTCCTCGCTCTCCATTACTACTCTTCCTCGTAATAACTAGCCCGTAATAACTAGGAACCCCAGGCAAAGAATACGGTAACGTACTACTTTGTATCGCTTGCTATAGTAGATGTAGCGTAAACTCGGTTGCTGGGTTTTACTGTCATAATACTACATTGACTTTCGTAGGGACTACGAGGGTCCTTGATAATTTTTTAAGCTGGTATCTGCGAGTAGTGGCAAAGAGGGGGCATTGCGATGGCTGGCGTACGCGACCCTGAGATAATGAAGATAGTGTACAACCGTGTACTCAACAAGCTAGTCTGCAGGAAGTGTGGTGCGCTTAATCCTCCTGGTGCGAAGAAGTGTAGGCGCTGTAAGAGCAAGAACTTGAGGCCCAAGAGAGCGTTCATAGGTATGAAGAAGGGCTAGCGCTTTATCTGGACTTTGTTACTCTTTCTCCTCTACCCTGCTTAGTATTCTCCTAGCTCCGTCGAGGGCGTATAGGACTAGTTCTCTTAGTTGTAGTGCGTTATCAACACATTCTGCTGGCACGTCGTAGACCACTGTTAGGAATCCATCATAGTCGAGGGCATACTTGTAGGTGGTGCTTGTGAAGTTTTCGCGGAGTATGCTACCTAGTGCTTCCTGGTAAGGCTCTACGTCAAGCGGTATTGCTATGCGGAGTGTCTTCGTATCTTGTTCCACGCTGAATACTATGCCTAGCCTGCCATGTCTCGGGTCCTCGTACTCAGCTACTAACATACCCTCCATTCTCCTATAGGCGAGACCGAGTGCCCTTATCATCGATTCTAGCTCTGAGAGATCAGAAACCATTCCACCAGCCCCTCTGTGCTCTAACCCAGTTAAGCTCGCCCATGCTAGGCTATGGGTTGTGGCTCTAGCCCTCGCTTCCTTAGCATCTCCTCAACTACTTTTATGGCTTCACCGAGTACCTGTTCAAGCGAGGCCTGGGTGCTCATTGCTGCTGCTTGGGAGTGTCCACCGCCTCCGCCGCCCAGTCTCTTAGCGAGTTCCTCCATGATGTCACGTCCTAGGTGTATACCGTGCTTCTCCTCGACCTCTCTCCGGGCTCTCGCTACTACTCTCGTCTCGGAGCCGTGCTCGGAGACTATTATCGCTATGTCCGCTCCTAGGTCTAGTAGTGCTCTGGCAGCACTGGCTTCATAGGCACCTACATGGGTTATTGCTACTATTAGTTCACCCGCCCTTATTAGGTGCATTCTCTTTGCTGCCTTGAGCCTTGCTATTCTCTGCGAGATATCCGGTGGAGGCGACTGCAGCGCCTTCAGTACAAGGCCTAGGTCTGCTCCCTCATCGATTATGTCTGCTGCAACTCTTAGTACACGGGGAGTTGATAGAAGAA
>JALVHV010000080.1 GCA_027028845.1 Pyrodictiaceae archaeon
GGCTACCTAGCCAAGAAGCCCCGCGGCACCCCCTCCTTACTGGTAACGGTTAGCGAGGGCTTCTTCGCCACAACGGAGGCGCTTAGTAGGCTCACCGGGTACTCCACCGGGTTCCTCCTAGTAGAGCCCATGGATCCCAGGGCCTTCGCCAAACTCTACCAAGAGTACCGCGAGAAGAATGGCTGCGAGAGAAGCCTCGAAGAGATAACTGGGCTCGCTGGCCCTAATCCAGGCTACCTCGTGGAGCTATGCAGCCTCAGCGACAAGATGCTCGCTAACTGGGTCTCGGAGAGACTCAGCCAGCTAAGCCACGCGGTCTACCGGGCAGCGCTAGAGCTCGGAGAAGACCCCCTAGAAGCTGTCAAGGAGGCCAACGAGTTACTAAGCGGCGCAAAGCCGAGGACGCCGAGACAACACTTGCTAGGAGAAATACTCGTCAGAGAAAACATAGCGTACCCGTGCCCGGGTCTGCCCCGCCGATACCTCCCCCAGCTCCCACTATACGCGGCTGCACTAGAACAAGCAGCAAAGGAACAAGCACCGCCGGATGAGCTACGGGCAAAAGACCTGCTAGAAGCAGTTAGGAGGCAAAAAGCTAGGCTACACAGATGCCGCTAACGGGCTCACGGCTAGCCAGTCAAGTTATACCGGGGATAGAGTTCGTTATCGGGGCCTAGTAATGCACGCTGAAGAGCCACTAACTTAGCAGCACCATCAACCATTAATCATGTGGGTTATGCGCTAAGTGGTCTGGTAATGTACCTATGTACTAGAAGAGATGGGCTACTACCCGGCCAAAGATACGAAAGTAAGGTTTCCAGATAGAAACCATAAATTATCACACTGATAGCCTGGAGCACACGGCCTTGTTGGAAAGGCTAATTGCCTTGAGAGGTGCATCACTACAGTTGGTGGCTAAGCTTTGTCTAGGGTAATTAAAGTTAGGTACGAGAAGGGCGTACTTAGGCCTATTGACTATGTTGAGTTCAGCGAGGGAGAGGAGTTCGAGATAGTTGTGATCAAGAGAGCTTTTAGGGGATTCCGAGAAAAGGCTGGCAAGTACAAGTTCGAGGTCAATCATGATGTGGTTGAAGAGTTTGTAGAGGAAAGGAGGTAATCAACGGGTTGAGACCAATTCATGCCGTCGTTATAGACACCAGTGTCTTTGCTGATTATTTCTTCTTCTTCCCGGGTAACCCGGAGAGGCATAAGAGAGCAAGAGCGGTTCTCGATAAGCTATCTGACCTTGATCTACCCGTTTATGAACCCTTCTTGTTCGAGGTAGAGCTTCGCGCAGTACTTGTGAGAAGAATTGATCCCAGAAATGTTTTGGACATTTTAAATACTATACTCGAATACATCAATGTAATAGACGAGAAACTCGTCCACGATAAGGCGGCGGAAATAGCCTTGCTTACTGGCTGTAGAGCCGTCGACGCATACTACATAGCAACAACCAAGCATGTTGACGCAATATTGATAACTAATGATAGAACCATGAGGGATAACGCCTTAAAATCTGGTATCGAGGCCTACTATTTATTGAACAATAAAGATTATAGAACATTAATAAGCAAATTACCATAAAATAGTATTTAAACAGATACAATAACTACTTACGTCATAGAATTATTATTCTCATAAAGATACAGCGGGTCTGCCGGGATTTAAATCTAGGACTTCTGACAGACCCGGAAAATATAAACCATGTTTACAGAGGAACCCATGGTTTAGAAACAAGCTTCAAAGATTATCTAGAATTTAATATTAGAGGAGATGATCAAGAAATACATAGCGGAAAGGCTAATTAGCTCGTGGCGTCATACATAGACGGGTGCAAGGGGTTGTCTAAGGTTGTAAAAGTGAGGTATGAGAAGGGTGTGCTTAAGCCATTAGAGCCTGTTGACCTTCGGGAGGGCGAGGAGAGGATAGCCGTACTTGTCCCAGTGGGCGAGGAGAGGAAGAGGATTCTGCGAAAGTACCGTGGCGTACTAGGTAAGGCGAGTGAGGAGGAGATAGAGGAGTTGCTAGCTGAGGCAGAGTGGGAGCCCCTATGAGGGAATATGTTTTTGTAGATTCCAACGTGTTCATCCAACTACTCTACGAGGGTGCCCGTGCTTCTGAAGCAGAAGAACTCCTAGATAAATACCCCTTATTAGTGACAAGTATCGGTGTTGTTGACGAGGTACTTCACTTCATTATAAGAAGAGAAGCCGTGAACAAATATGGTATAAAGAGGGCCTATGACCTAAGGAGACTCATTAGGAGCAAGGGCATATCCTTCGCAAAAGGAAGCCTAGATAAGTTTACCTCGCTACTAGGAGAGCTGTATGTGAGGGTAGTAGGTGACGAGGCAGAGCCAAAACAAATAATTAACACAATGGATGATTACAGACTAGCACCAAGAGACGCCATCATAGCCTTGACATGTAAACACTACGGCATAAGCACTATTCTAACCTTCGACGAGGACTTTAAACGAATACCATGGCTAAAAGTCGTACCTTAGAGGTGCCGGAATCACATGCTGGTTATACTACATGATTATCGCGACCAAGTGGGCCTCGGCTATGATTCAAGATTTTCTGCATTCAATGCATTCATAGCAAGGTTAACGATTGCTTAGAATGCCTTGTAGCGGTACCCACTAGGATATGGGCCCGGAGCCCTTGGCTCTGAGGACTAACGTCCCCCCGAAGGTCCAGGCACATAAGCTCTCTCCATGAGCGCTGTCTTAAGAATAGCAATAGCGGCGAGAACCATTGTTTTCATGGTAGAGGGTACTAGATACCCTGGGAACCTTTATAGAGGTATGGATAGCCAAGGCTTAGCAAGACAACGCCAGCTAGGATCTCGGCCAAGCCGGGAATGAGGGCGCTTGGTAGCCTTGGTCTAAGCTCCTTTACCTTAATGTACTCTTCCTTAGCAAGGCCGACAGAGCAGCAAGCTGCTTCAAAGAGACGTGCACTTCTAGTCACTAGGCCAGGTGGCCATGTTTCTCAAGCTAATTCATTTAGTTTTCATCAATTAGTGACGTTTACGAGTGCACCATTGTATAATTACGACATTGGGTATACGATGTCAGGGTTCCTAGTCATTAGCTTCTGTTTAAGCTTTTTATCAAAACTTACTAGCTTTCCCCTTGTTCTTAAAGTAGCTGCAACAAAGAGTGCATCGTAAATAGTTATTCCATAGTCGATGGCAGCGCTTAGTGCGTCGCCTAGCAAGTCCAGGGGCTCATATATTACTGAGGCGTTAGCGCTAATGAGTGGTTGGATTAGCGCGCTCATCTCGCGATAAGCCTCCAAGGATATCCTCTTTAATAAATAAGTATGCTTCCATAACACATTAGCAACCTCTACAAAGACGGTTGCTACGGTAGCAAGCTCACTTTTCCTATGTTGCTCTAGGAACTTGCGTGCCTTCTCATAGTTCTAGTCCTTTACTAAGACGCTTGCATAGATGGAGGAGTCCACAACGAACATCTTGTCCTACCTCTTCTCCCTATATTCTCTAATAGTTTTCCATGCAGGCTCTTTACTAACCTCAACGTCCCTCAGTACTTCGTCTATCTTACTAAATAATTGCTTTAGCTCCTCTTGGCGTACTCTCTCCTCAATGAATCTCTCTATTTCAGCTCTCCAATCAACATGGCTAAACCTCTTCATTTTCTCCCTGAGTTCTCTCTTAATCCGGATGCTCAGAGTAGTCGTAGACAAGTCTGTGTACCCATGTAGACTATCCCATGTATACAGTAGTATAAAGCTTGGCGAAACCGACTCCTATTACGCGGGTGAAGGTCCTGGATCAGGCATGGGTCAAGAGTGGTGAATAATTCGCGGCGCTAGAATATCTATGTATTGGCTACCTGGTGATGTAGAGTGTCCCGCTTTGCTCCAGGTACTTGCTTACAAGGTAGCTTA
>JALVHV010000081.1 GCA_027028845.1 Pyrodictiaceae archaeon
CCCTCCCGGTCAGCCTTAACAGCTGCGAGCGCGTAGTTCCGAGCCATAGCCTCTAGGCGGTGAATAGCTGACAATAAGCCCCCTAAAGGATAGATTATCTCTAAGCCTCTTCACCCAGGTTTTTAAGACAAAGGGCACCATGCTTACCACAAGAGGCCGCATTGCCGGAACCCGTTGAAGAGAGGAGATGTAGAAAAGCTCCTCTAGGCTAATTCTATAATTACTGGAAGCTGCTTGGCTACAATAATTCTCCCTAAGGGATTGATAGAAAAATAACACAGGGAAGCAGGATAGATGTTGAGGCATTTATAATTGAAGCTGTCCAGCGCTCGCTTAACCTGGATCCCGAGGAAGAACTTGAGACCAGGCTCGGGATAGCCAAGCACATGGTACAAGGGGCCAAAGAGGAGCTGGAACGGGGCGACGCCGTCCAGGCCTCTGAGAAGCTCTATAAGGCAGTAGAGGAGTGCAGTAAGGTACTAGCGTGTCTTCACGATATTGAGGAGTGTAAAAGGGCACGAGAAGAGGGTGAGTGGTGGACACGGCTTTTAGCGAAAGCGGCTAGGCGGCTTTCCAGCATACTGGGGAGCCAGCTTATAATAGATGCCTGGAGCCAAGGATTCGATCTACATGTCCATGGGTTTCACGAGCATGGACTCAGCAAGGAGGATGTGGAGATAAGCCTGCCGGTTGTGAAGAAGCTTGTTGAGTATACGGCTGAGCAGCTAGAGAAGGAGATAAAGAGAGCACATGAGAAAGAGGCATAGGGCGCGACTATTCACTCTAGTCTCTTTGTTCAATGATTCGTGGAGGGGACTCGTTCTCTTCCTGGGCTAGGCTTTTCTAGCCCCGTGGCCTCTCTTTAACACCAGTGTATAGGGTAGCCCTTGCTAGGTGTGGGGAGAGGCTATGCCTAGGTTTCCTATCGATACGAGTGATTGGAAGACTATTGGGAGTGATAAGGTCTCTGCGATAGGTCTTGGCACATGGGCTATTCGTAGCCCTCAGAGGGCAGTGGAGACCCTGATTGAGGCTATTGAGACCGGGATGATTAACCTGATAGATACTGCTGAGATGTATGGTGACGGGGCCTCGGAGAGAATAGTTGGCGAGGTTATTAGGCGTGTTGGCAGGGACCGCGTCTTTGTCACTACTAAGATGCTTCCTAGTAGGCTTTGGAGCGAGGAACGGATAGAAGCAGCTGCTCGGGCGAGCCTGGAGCGGCTAGGTGTACGCGAGGTCGATTTGTTCCTCATACACTGGCCTGCCCCAGGGATACCGATAGCTGAGCAGGTTAGGCGCTTCGAGAAAATAGTCTATGGCAAGGGCTATGCTAGATACATTGGCGTGAGTAATTTCAACGCGAGGGAGCTAGAGGAAGCAGTACACGCTACATCGATGACAGAGATCGTTGTAGACCAGGTTCACTACAGTGTGCTTACCCGGGCAGAGGCAGAGGAGATACTTGAGCTAATACTCAGAGAGAACCTGGGAGTAACTATCCAGGCCTATACACCGCTCGAGAGAGGCGCGGTTGCGCGCAACAAGGTCGTGAGAGAGATAGCCGAGAAGTATGGAAAGACGCCGATACAGGTAGCGCTTAACTTCCTAATATCGAGGCCAAGGGTGGTAGCGATACCGAAGACTGAGCAAAAGCAGCACTTGAGAGAAATCCTGGGAGCGCTTGGTTGGAGACTCGCGCCAGAGGATATCGAGAAGCTAGAGAGCATCTAGGCCTCCGCCGCTGCCTCCTCCCCGGTGCTGAGCCACTCCTCTAGCTCAGCCTCCTCCTTCTCAATGCGCTCCAGCTCCTCGATACTAGGCACCTTCTTTACGCGAAAGACCCCTATCCGGTAGTCGAAGAACTCTTCCGGCTTCTCGGGCTCGATAACTGTGACTAGCTCGGCTTCACCGCCCAGGTCCTCTATCACGTAGCGGAAGTCATCAACCCAGTCATTTATGCCACAGGTCTCGCAGAAACTGCCCTCAAACGCTACGACAACGGTGTCCCCCATTATCTTTAGTAGCTTTGCCTGGCTCTCGGCCCCGCGGTACCGGTTATACCTCTTAATGGCTAGCTTAACCAATTTCTCTATGGCTTTTATCTCTTCTCGTTTACGTGGAGCAGCTAGTAGGCTCATGTTAATGCCCCCTGGTATCCGAACAAGAATCTATAACGGGGGTTAAAAACTATCAGGCTAAGACCCCGGAAAAACGGGGGCCACGAGACGATGCATCCTCCATAGGGTTTAAGCTATGGTGCTTCGGTAGCAGATGAGGATTAGAGGTTAGACGGTATTGTCGCTGCTCGTTATCGTGGCCTGGCTCGTAGCGGTTATCCTGGCTATGGGGCTCTTAGCTCTATGGCTCTACGCTATAGCGAGTATTCATAAGAGCATGCATGCAGCGAGCAGGGCACGCCGGGCAATAGAGAGACGGAGCTGTAGCGCAAGCGTCTCGGTAATTATTGCTGCTCGGAACGAGGCCCATAACTTGGAGAAGCTCCTACCACGTCTCCTCGTAGCCGGTTTCAAGGAGGTAATAGTGGTTGATGATGCTAGTAGCGATGAGACGCCCAGGGTACTAGCAGAGCTGTCAAGGAGGCACGGGAACCTCGTTGTGGTTAGGGTTGAGAATGTGCCTCGCGGCTGGGCTCCGAAGCCCTACGCGCTCCTCGTTGGCTCCTCGCGGGCTAGTGGCGATGTACTCCTCTTCCTAGACGCCGATACGGAGCCAGTGGAGCCCGAGAAGCTGCGCTGCCTAGCAGCAAGCACGAAAGACGAGGAGGTGATCGGGTTCGTGCCACGGTTCCTTTGCAGAACGCGTAGATGCGCCTCGATAGAGGCAGCTGTCACCGCGACAGCCTATGGGTTCTACGGCCTCCACAGAGTGATGCGCAGAAGCGATAACCTTGCATGGATGTATGGGTGCTGCTGGGCCATTAGGCGAGGAACCTACCAGCGCCTCGGCGGCCACCGGCTAGTAGCCTCTAGCTACGTAGAGGATCGCGACTTCGCCAAACAAGCCAAGAGGAAAGGGCTACGACTGCTCTTACCCGATGCTAGGGACATTATAGGTGTCTGGACATATGACACCGCAGCCGAGTACGCGTGGCTAATAGCAAGGCTCTTCGTAGACCCGCTAGGTCACAGATCCAAGGCAGGCAAGATAGTAGTAAGCATAGCAACGATGCTGACGAGCTATGGGCCTCTAGCACTAGCCTTGTTAGCCCCCTTGGCGCCTAGCCCGCTACAACTACTACTCCTAGCACCACTAGCCATACAAACCATAGCCTACGCGGCAGGAGCCATGATAGAGGGGTACTCGCCGCTATATGCGCTACCGGGTCTACTCTACGGCCAGCTAGTCTACCCGGTAGGTCTCATAAGAGCGCTACACGGCCAAGTACTATGGAAGAATAGACGAGTCCGGCCAGTACGGTCCCAGGCGGCCTAAGTTACTGACGAGCTAGTAGTCCCTCGTATTTCTTGTTGCTAATTGTTCAGAGACTCTACGAGGTTTTTCGTAAATTCTACTAGGTCCTTAGCCGCCTCAAGCGCTATGTAGGCCTCCTCTTCATCAGCCGGCTCTGGGCTGTGTTGACCTATTTCCCGGCACCTTTCAAGCACTATTACTCTCTCACGTATAGACTTAGTATGGCTGACTAATTTCTCGCCGATATCTTGGTGGAGCCTCGCTACGAGCTTCACAAGCCTCCTAATACCATTGATCTGTGGTGGCGTTAGCCCTATTTTAGCTATTAGTGCTTTGAGGGCGAGCTGGGCAGCGATCTCTGCTTCCACGCATGCTACGTCCCAGTATCCTTTCTCATAGCTATTCCGGGAGGCCTCGAGAAAGGCCTCAGCTCTCCTAAGAAGGGTTTGTGCATACTCGTAGCTCATCC
>JALVHV010000082.1 GCA_027028845.1 Pyrodictiaceae archaeon
AGTATTTATATGTATATCTATTAGTCTGCCGCGAGGAAACCTTAGTAATGATCTAGATCCATCTCTACCCATTACTAGTTTTAACTTCTTAGCCGAACCACCAGCTAATATGATTCCTTTCAAGGCCCATCCCTCAATTATATTACAAATAACTCCCTATACTATTATCCATAAAACAATGATTATAACATTATATACAATATTATTCAACGGTAACAGTCTTAGCTAAGTTTCTTGGCTTATCAGGGTCTCTTCCAAGTACTACTGCAAGCCTATAGGCGAGAAGCTGAAGAGGCGGCGTTAGGGCATATGGCGCTAGTAGCTCGTTCCACCCACCAGTACCAATGACTATATCTGCCCCCCTAATGTCCTCATACCCCCTCACACCGATAACAATCGTGCTTGCACCACGAGCCTTCATCTCCATAACGTTTCCTTGGATCTTCTCCTTAAGGCTCTCTAGCGGAGGCGTACCTAGGAATATAACGGGGAAACCGGGTTCAACGAGAGCTATTGGGCCGTGTTTGCTCTCTCCGGCAGGATAAGCCTCGGCATGTATATAGCTAACTTCTTTTATCTTAAGAGCTCCTTCATAAGCGAGTGGTACGCCTAGCTCTCTCCCAAGAATATACATGTTCCTAGCCTCTTTGAGCTTCATGACGAGTCTCTCAATAATTCTAGAAGATCTCTCAATAGAGATAGAGGCGGCTTCACCTGCTCTTCTGAGTTTCTCAATAAGCTCTTTGTGCTCGTTCTCAGTAATAATTCCTTTATTTACTCCAAGGTGTAGAGCTAGGAATGTTAGTGCAAGTACTTGTGTGAGGAAGGTCTTAGTTGCTGCTACTCCTATTTCAGGCCCTGCCCTGGTATATATCGTTCTATTTGATTCGCGTGGAATAGAACTACCTATGACGTTCGATACCGCTACGATCTTTGCTCCTCTATTTTTAAACGCCCTAAGGGCTTGTAAACTATCTATTGTTTCGCCGCTCTGGCTCACAACTATTAGGGCCGTATCCTCGTCCGCAAGCCTGCTATAGGTAGTGTATTCGCTTGCAATAAACGGTACAATCGGTTCTTTTGCGAAGAGCGATGAATAGTACATAAACACTAATGAAGCATGATAACTAGTCCCGGCACCCGTTATGAATATCTTATCCGCATCTAGTAGGAGTTCTGCTGCCTTCTCTACCTCATTACTAGAGACAAGCCCCGTATAGGTCTCGTAAAGTACTCTTGGTTGCTCCATAATTTCTTTTAACATGTAGTGTGGATAACCGCCTTTCTCAGCGTCCTCCAGGCTCCAAGTGATTGTTGTGACTCTGCGTCTCCACCCAACTGGTTTCCCGTCTCTCTCTATGTATACTTTGTAGGGCTCGATATACCCATACTCCCCGTCATTGAGCACGATGAATTTCCTAGTATAGGCTAACATTGACGGAATATCGCTGGACAACATGTTAAAGCCTATACCTAGTCCAATAAGCAGTGGGCTAACGTTCCTAGCAAAGTATATTCTACTTGGCTCGCCGCGATATATAACCGCAAGGGCATATGAGCCCTCTATCATCTGTAATGTTTTCCTAAATGCAGTAAAGAAGTCGTTTTCTACTCTATTGAAATGCTCTAAGAGGTGAGCTACAACCTCTGTATCAGTATCACTTCTAAACTTGTGTCCCTTACTTATAAGCCACTCTCGTAGTTCTGCAAAGTTCTTAATAATACCGTTATGAACTATGGCTATCTTTGAATCACAGTCTAGATGTGGATGCGCATTAACTTGGTTCGGCTCTCCGTGGGTTGCCCAACGCGTATGAGCTATGCCAGCTACAGCGCAATAATTAGAGATCATGTATTGGTTAACGACCTCGTCTATCTTGCCCCTATTCTTAAATACCTTTAGATCAAGGGAGCCGCACTCTATGAAGGCGAAGCCAGCGCTGTCGTAGCCACGGTACTCTAGTCGTTTAAGCCCCTGTATTAGCATAGGCACTATATTAGGTACTTGATCTGGATCGGCAGTAACGCCGACTATCCCGCACAAGGGTCTTCCCTATTCAGGTATTAGTACCAATTATCAGAGTATGATGTAAAAGAATACTATATTTTAAGCACTTGCTACGTGTGGAACTTGTATATGGGCATATGATGAGTGAACCCCTGTAGCGAGCAGCACCTGGTATGAGCGTCCTTCAGCGTACTGATGCCTCTTCCACGTTCATTAATTAGTTTTTGTGTTTCTCTTGCTTAAGAGTGATACTTTTCTCTAGGTATACTAGGCTTGGTCTCCGTGATACGTAGCGTGGAAGTGTTTGTTGAACCCGTGGATACCCGCGTATATCGCTTATTACTCGCTGTAGTAATTCCTCTGGTGTTAATGCTATTCTGTCATTAGTTCTACGTATTGTGACATTTATAGTTCCTGTTTCAACTTCTCGTGCACCTATTACACCTATATAGGGTATCCATTCCCTTGCAGCATCCCTTATGCGTTTCCCAAGGCTTAGATCCCTATCATCTATATCTACTCTTACAAGGTTCTCTTCGAGAAGTGTAGCGGTTTTTTCTGCAAGGCTAAGCTGTTTCTCGTCCTTCGGGTTAAGTGGTATTAATCTAACTTGTATCGGGGCAAGCCATGTCGGTAAGTAGGGCGTCTGACCCTTTTGCTCTGTCTTCACCGCTGAGTCAAATACCATGTATATGTAGCGCTCAACAGAGCCTATAAGAGCTGTATGTATAATGACCGGATATTTCTCGTTATTATTCTCGTCGACGTATTTTATCCCAAACCTTTTCGCATTACCTATATCGAATTGATATGTTGCTATCTCGCGAGGACGCCCGGCGGAATCTATTATGTGGTACTCAACATTAACGACCCAATAATATATGCCAGCGGGATATAGTGCTATCAGAGCTGGTTTTCCATCTCTCCTTATAAGCTCTAGTAACATGTCTCGTTTTTCTTCCCAGAAGTCCTCGGTTACGTTATAAACAGCGTAATATTCTTGTCCTAGCTTTTTAGCTTCTCTATGAATTACTTCCTGTAGCTTCTCGCTTACTTTTACAGCTTCTTCGAGGTCTTTTGTGAGGATGTGGAGGTCTGGCATGTAGAATCTTCTCAGCCTAAAGCAGAGGGTTACTTCGCCGCTTTGTTCTAACCGGTAACTATCTGCTACCTCGAACATTCCGAGAGGTAGGTCTCGGTAGCTTAGCACGTAGTCTTTTAGCATTGCGAATTGTTGGTGACAAGCAGCGTATCTAAGAACTAAGTGCTTTCTATCGGTCCAAATCTCGTAGAGCCTATCTCCATAGAGCTGTGCATGTTCATAAACTGGTTTCGAGGATAAGTCGAACATGTTTGTTCCTCTTATCTTAAGGACGGGTATTCCTAGGCTTCGTGCTAGTAACCATGCATATTCCGATACGGCATCTATTAGAAGAGATGCGTGTGGCTCGTACCTCATGTGCCCATAGTCTCCCATTGGCTCCCATTCGAAGCCGAACTTTGAGCAGAGCTCGTTAACAGGGTTCTCCACTTCTCCTATCTCTTTACCGAGAGCTTCTTTCTCTATTAGTATCTTCATTTCCTTAGAGGCTTTCTTGAGATATTCTTCGGGTTCGTATACCTCGCCGTTCGGTGTTAGCACGAAGTACTTCTTTTCTATCTTTGGCCTAGTGATAGTCTGTGGCGTATATGATCTAGATAGTTCGGATAATGGGTGGCCTAGACAATGTAGCTTAAATTCCTTATACCAGCCGAATGGTGCCCTATATACAGTGTAAGCATCTTTAGCAATATTGTCTAGTTTTTCTGCTAGCATTTTCAGAATCCTAA
>JALVHV010000083.1 GCA_027028845.1 Pyrodictiaceae archaeon
TTGAGGTCCTCAAGCCTAGGGAGGAAGAGATACTCGGGGTATCCGAGGACAAGTGGGACGCTGATCTTGCTCAGAAGCTCTCAGATATATCCCGTATTGTCGAGGTGGTTCTCAAGGCCCCTATACTCTACCGCGGTAGGGCTGATAGAGCCGAGCTAGCAAAGATAGTCAAGAGGCCTGGTGTACTGCTCCTACGGTTCCACATCGGTGCTAGCGACTACTTCTTCGTCTCAAAAGAGGCAACAATAATAGCTGCTGCTAAGCTCGGAGCCCCCCTAAGCCCGGCACAGGCCAAGAGCGTTCTCGAATCAGCGCTTAAGGATAGAAGCGTCTCAGTGACGGTATACGACATAAGCGCTATAACAATATAGTTCCGTATCGTCTTGTTTTTACCTCCCGAGACCCTTGCCTAAAATACATACAATATTACCGGGCATGATAGACGAGCGCTATTGAGGCGTCATCCTCTAGCCTGCCTACTTTTGCCCTTACCTGTCTAAGTACCTCTGCTGCGGGATTAGCGCCTTCTGCCGCCAATCTGTCCAATTGACCAGCTATAGCGTTCAACGCCTCTGCCAGCGCGGCTGGATCAACTCCGTCCGTGGCAACCGCGTATACTCTCCCAGGCTCGCTATCAGATAATAGGAGCACTGGGTGGCCGCGGGCGCCCTCGCCTAGAGCTATGTACCTCATGACCTTCACTCCTTGGTAGAACTGGGGAAGCGCGCCCCAGGCAACCCATAGCTCTTCTCGCTTAGCAGTAGCCCCCGTCGACATTACTACGCCATCACCTAGGAGGAGGAAGCCAATATTCGAGCCGCTGAAGAGTGCTGCTAGTAGCGTCGATGAAGGGGCTCCCTCTCCTCCTTGCTGGCTTGGCTCTATGTACCCTATCCTCATCACATCGTCTATGCCTAGTGGCCGTGTACAGGGCTCCCCGTCTCTGCTGCAGTCCGAGTAGTATCGCTTCTTTATCTCAGCCACAACAGCAGCGTCCTCTACGAGTGCTTCACGGGCTATGGAGTCTACGCGGCTTAGGCACTCACGCATAGTTGCGAAGGAGAGGCCACGGGGCAGGAGTAGGCGGCAGGCAAGGAGCATCGAGGAGACTGCGAGGAAGGAGGCGCCGCCGCCACCTGTCGCCGAGACGCCGTCCGCCACCATTGCTGCGCCGTAGTCTCCGCCACGGCTAACCCATACACCTATATCGTCTTCTCCGTGGACGGTGTTGTACGTGGCTACCCATGCCATCCAGGGCACGCTTGACACCCCATAGGGTTATGGGCGGGATCCCTTTTGGTTCCAGCTTAGGGGGAAAGTCTGCCCAGAAACCTACGTGTTTTAAGCGTCACCTATAACCCTATATCCTCCTCGCGGGGAACAAGTGGTGGCGAAGGCTAAGCGAGAAGTAGTACTCGATGTGCACGCTGACTGCGACCAGGTACTAAGGTCCCTGGCTGGGCGCGAGCCAGGCTTCTACTTCGAGAGCATGGGTAGGCTGGTCGAGAAGGGAGAGAAGAAGGAGTCATATGTGCTTACGTTCGCGTCTCCGCGCAAGGGCAAGCTCCGAGTAGAGGTAAGGATGAATCGCTCTGGTGATAGCCTCGTCTACGAGCTAAGGGGGGACGCTAAGGGCAAACTCGTGGTCACGGCTCTTCCCCGTGGCCCTCGTTGCAGAGTCTACGTGGAGGCCGAGGCCGAGGGCAAGCTCATAGACCAGTACGGAGGAGAGGCACTGGGCAGAGCTGTTAACAGGGTCGCCACCACTATTATCAGTATGTTCCCAGCTACTCTCCAGCCAAGAGTACCTGGCGGGAGACTTGGAGACATCTTCGTTGAGCTATTGAAGCTGCTAAGCCTAGCCCACGCTGGCCCGGGCCAGGTAGAGGCTGCTAGTATTCGCAGCCTTGCGCTGAACCTTGAAGAGAACAGAGTGGTAGCGGTTGATGGTATCGCGGACGAGGAGGCGGATAAGCTAGCCAAGCTATTCATAGAGGGTGTCAAGGCGCTTAACGAGCTCTCGACAAGCCTTGGAACGGGCTCCGTGCAAAGACTAGCAATGGTTAGTGACTCCGCGATAATCTATGCCAATATCGGCGGGGGCTTGGCGGTGCTAACGGTGATAGAGAAGGCCAAGGAAGAGGGTGGGTAATGAGAAGACCCCGGATAGCTTCTGGGACTCCTCACCATGGGGAATAGGGGGCGTGCAGCATGGCTATTCCCTCGAGCATGTTGAGGGTCTTGAAGCGTAGGCCTCTTAGCTATACAGTGCTGGTTCTCTTCGTGCTTGATCGCTCTCTCAGCATGAGCGAGCCCAAGACATATGATCATCGAGGCAAATGGGAGCACCTTGTCGAGCTCGTGGAGAAGCTTACCCAGAGGCTTAGTAGGAGCAGCATGGCCCCAGTGTTCCGCGTGGGATTTGTATGGTTTAGCGACGATGTATACGTCGTTGAGAAGGATGGGAAGAAGTACTTCCCCGTAGTTGAGGGCAACCCGGCGCTCAGTGCTTTCAGGGAGAGCCTGAATAAGAACAGACCCTATGGAATGACCGCTATGGCTGATGCACTACAAGCAGCTGGTAGGGTTATAGAGGAGTATATAGAGGACAAGGAGCTGCCCTCGGAGAAATACGTGACCGTCTTCCTCTTCACAGATGGAAAGGAGACTAAGAGGACACCAGAGGATGTACTAGAGGAGGCTGACCGGATTAATAACGAGCTCCGCGAGAAGCTACAAGCCCTTAATCCCCGGAACAGGATAGGGCTCGCAACAATAGCTCTCGGGCTAGACGCTGACCGCGAGACCCTTAGGGCTATAGCCTCGTTCCTCAGGGATGCGCAGAGAAAAGTACTCGAAGAGAGAGGATTGCTGAACATAGTTGACCCGCCTTACCACGAGAAGATGTTCATCGATGCACCCCAGAACGACAGGATAACCAAGGAGTGGGAGGAGGCTGTGAGGCGCTTCGTTGAGAGGCTTAGCGAGACAGCTGTGTACTAGCAGAAAGGAGGTGTAGCAAGGGTTGAAGCTGAGCCTCGTGTTCTACGATAGGGGTGTAGTGGAGACTGATACCGATAAGTGGGAGATGATTGATAGCGGCGGCGAAGCCGATATCTACGAGGCCAGGATAGCTGGCAAGAAGTACGTAGTGAAGGTGTTTACCCAGAAACAGACGGAGCTCGCTAAGCCAGTTGAGAGAGTAGCTGAGATGCTTAGCCGCCTCGTGAGGCTCCGTCATCGCTGCGGTGGTTTACCCCAGAGTCTACTGGGTAGGGGCTTCCCCGTGGCTGTGGGGGCTTACCGGGATAGCGCTGTCCTCGTTTTCCGCTACATCGAGGACTTCCGGACACTAGCCGATATAGCTAATAGCTTTGAGGAGCTGAGGGCCTATTTGGCTGAGAATAATCTCTCTACGAGGATCTCCATGGCCCGTGATGTTCTCAAGGCATTGGCGTGCCTTGACCTAGCCGACGTGGTGCACGTCGATGTCACAACGGCTAACACTGCGTACGGGGTTATTGATGGCTCGAAGTGGGTATACTTGTTCGACTTAGAGACTGCGGCTATAATGGGTAGCGAGGACTATGCCCTAGCAGTTATACCTGCTCGTGATGCTCACTACATGCCCGTTGACTCCCTTAGCCTAGCTGGGATCGAGCTAAAAGCACCAGAGCCCAGCGAGTTACCGCTCCCACTCATACCATCGAGGCTCCCAAGGGAGTACCTCTCATGGGTACTATGGACACCTATCTGGTACGGGTTCCAGCTAGCATCGTTCACGTTTACCGGGATGGGGCCATTCCAGGGCCTACCAGCTGCCACGATGGATTACTGGCTCGAGATAGTGGAGCACGAGAAGGAGCGCGGCTACGAGCCCACCTGGCCCCCCAAGGCCATGCATGAGCTCGGCGTACTAGAGGCTAATGAGTACCGCGAGCTCAACAATATATGGACCAGCCTGGGCGAGGACATCGTGAAGGGAATGTACCAGGTATTCGTAATAGACGTTGCGGAGAAGAGAAGAGTGCCATCAGTATCGCTTCCCTCCGTGATAGGTATTAGGTGAGTATAAGAATATTACCAAGAGGCCTTCAATACATCCCCCGTGCCTATGGACTTCTTTCCCTGGGGGACGTGAGGCTTTTCACCCCTCGTGGATAATAGGTAGTGGGAGGGACTTGTAGTGGGCATGGAGACTGCTCCGCTGGGTACTCCCGAGAACAAGCTGACCGCTATTGTTACTCTAGCCGCGGCTGTTGACGGGGTCGACATAGTTGTTGGTGCGCATGAGGGCCTAGTGTATAGCGTGGAGGCTCCTAACCCCGATATGCAGCCATACGCGGAGGAGCTTGCCTCTCTATCAGCGGGGTATGTTGAGACCGTTACTAGTAGGGCTCTCGCTGGCAAGGCATCAGTGATAATTGCTAGTCATCGTGATAAGTCGCTCCTCGTAGCGGATATAGGTGAGGGCTATACCGTCGCTATACTGGGGGAGCCGAGCGCGATTAGCGCACTACTAGCACCTGTACGGAGAATAGTCGAGGGCAAGCCGCTCCAGTGCCCTAAGTGCGGCGCCCTACTAGAGGTATTTACGCAGACTTGTCCGCGGTGTGGTAGGAGAGTGCCCTTCGGTGTAGCTAGCTGCCCGTTCTGTGGAGCAGACTTATCGGTAAGGACCTGCCCTAACTGTGGTACTAGGCTCCGCTTAGTAGAGGAGCGCCTAGAGCCCATAGAGGCCGAGGCAGTCAAGGAGGCTGCGGCGGCACCGAGACCGGAGCAGGAGAAGGCTGTTGTTGCCGAGGCGCCTAGGCTACCCCTCGGCATCGGTCTTGGCGCTGCCACTCTTGGCGCGGTGGTATACTTCCTAGCTGCGGCCTTCTTCAAGTTCCCCATGGGGGAGGCCGCTGTTGCTGGTGCTCTACCAATAGCCATTAGCTATGCACTAGCTATTGCTAAGTCCAAGTAGGCTTCCTCCAAGAGGTAAACCGTTTTAGTAAACACCCGGCCCTAAGTGGTTACTGAAGTAGTGGCAGGGTTGGGTCTTGGTATATCCCTCAAGGGGTCGTAGGCTCTGGAGCGGCGAGGCATCCCGTATATCGTTCGTAGATGCTTTACGAGAACTCCTAAGACTAGGCAATGGTAGGCTCGTCTACAGAGTGCCCGATGGCTCACTCTTCATGCTAGAAGTCTCCGATGATGGCAGGGCTGGTTGCCTAGCAGATCTCGGCGGCAGGTACGCCCGGGGCGAGGAGTGCATCACCGAGCTTGCACGGAGAGTACTCCAGCGGAGAGGAACCATAGAGATAGTTGAGCTTACTAAGGCAGAGGCTACCCTGGACTTCGGCGCTGAGCCAGCAACGCTGCTAGCGAAGGGCGTAGAGGCGATAAAGGACTTAATAGAACTGCTCGCCCCGACGCTGGAGGCGCCGGCGCCGAGCGCGCCAGCTACCTCTCCTGCTCCAGCACCCACTCCGTCCCCTGCTCCTGCCCCAGCTGTTATCGAGGAGAAGCTGCGCGCACTGCGCAACATATCAGAGGACTATAACCCGTTATCAGTCATGGCTATCGTTGCCAGGGGCGACAGGATAATGTTCGATAAGCCCGAGACCACGTGCGCCGATATAGCGGCAGAGATACTCCAGGTACCAAACGTCCGTGCAACAATATTCTGCCAGAGTAGCGGGGAAAAACTAACAATACTCATTGAGAAGAATAGTGTGAGGCCATTCCTCGAGCGAGACGACGGGACAGTAATGCTTGGCCGCGACGCAGCCGCGCGCGCCGCGACTATCCCAGCTGCAAAAGCCCTCGTATACATCATGCACTAGCACTGGCCAGCCTCTTCACAGCCTCCAACGCCTTGTCGGCGTGCTTCTCCGCTGGCCTAACCCTTATTATCTCGGCTATCCTGCCCTCCGGGTCAATCACGAAGGTGACTCTCTGCGCACTCGGCCTCTTGGTTCCCTCCTTGAGCACGCCGTAGAGCCTCGCTATCTCGCCCTCTGGGTCGCTTATTAGCTTGAAGCGCAGCCCTAGTTTCTCTGCGAACCTCTTATTCCTCTCAACGGGATCCGTCGAGGCACCGAGTACTATGGCTCCTAGTTTCTCGAACTCGTCTAGCAGCTCATTGAACCTCTTTGCTTCCCTTGTACACCCACTGGTCATTGCACGGGGATAGAAGTAGAGAACAACTATCTTGCCTCGTAGATCGCTTAGCCTTATCTTCTCACCGGTATGGAGTACTGCCTCGAAATCGGGTGCCTCCTGGCCCGGGGATAGATGCGTCATGGCTTCCTCGCCTCCAGAGGGTGTTTTTGTTATCTCGCTCAGAGAGCCTCCTTGTTCAACACGTGTTAATAAGGCTTAGGAGTGGTTGGTCCCCTTTATCCCGGGTAGAGGTGGTCAATACCTATCCTGTCTAGGCCCCTTAGCCACTCCAGGAACATAGCTGCCTTATCACCCACGAATATAGCCCCGTGCTGGGGCGCTACTACCTTGATATCGAGTCCCTCTAGGCTTCTTAGCCACTGCTGAAGCGCCTTCCTGCAGCACAAGTACCTCTTGTGGAATCCCTCCATGTATCTTATATGGCGCTGGAAGTCCTCGACGAATAAGTACCACTCATTGCCTGGGTAAACAGCTGCCCCTATATCGCCGCTAAAGAGCACTCCCGTAGCCTCGTCGTAGAGAGTGAAGTTCCCAGGCGAGTGCAGGAAATGAGCAGGTATAGCGCGTAGCTTTGCCCCACCCAGCTCTATCTCCGTTCCCTCATCGGGTATGCCGCTTATATCGGCGCTAAGCGTGCCTAGATGTGGAAGGAATCTTATCCATAACTCTGATATATAGATGCGTGCATTCGGGAAGAAGCCCTCTAGTAAGTTTATCGACCCCACAACGTCGGGGTCCTGGTGGCTATAGAATATCGCTTTGACTCTGCTAGGGTCTATTATCTCGGAGACAGCTTTGTATAGTCTCTCGAAAACGAAGTACCCGCCAGGATCTATTAGCATTGCTTCATCGTTGTCAATAACCAGGTACTGGTTTGTGAGTATACCCTTCTCTAGATCTGCCTCGTCTAAGCCGAGCCAGATGAATTGGTGGTTCTCGTTCTCCGCTACAACTATGGGTTTGTGTAGCTTCCTCACTCCTTTAGCACCTCGAGTCCCTGCGGCATTACGCTATATACCTTTACGTTGTAGATGCCCGGGGCCTCAGAGATTATCCAGGGGTCGCCGTGCTTCTCCTCCCCGTTTACATTAGCGTAGACCCCTGCTAAGCTCCCGTTGATGAATAATAAGCGGAAACTAACGCGGCCATCGCTTGTCGAGCCAGTCACGTATACGTGGTCGTATTTGTTGAATATTCCTTGGCTTCTTAGGTGCTCTATTACATCGTGTATCCCGTTCACGGCTCTAATCTCTCTACTATAGACCAGCATAGACTTCATGAGCATCTTCATCAGCCTTGGTGGGTCTTTGAGAAGCGTAGAGTAATCGGCTCCTCTTCCTCCAGGGACTTGCTCGGGTTCCTCTCTTCTCCTAGATAGTTCCGTGAGGGCATGCCTTAGTATGGACATTGCTATCGTCTTTACCTGGCCTCTTACTATTAGGCGGCGCGGCCCCTCATAGTCAGTATACACTTCCATCGCGTCTCCGGAGACGCGGTAGGATATTGTTATCCTGCTCCTCTCCCCGCGGAAAACAATAGTTATCTCGTTACCAGATTGAGAAGTGCTTACCTCTAACCGGTAGTTGTCCTGAAACCTTATGAAGAGCCTCCGGAACATTATCGTGACCGTGTCGCCGCGGAGGCCCACGGTGCCGGGTACTGCTGGCCTTATTAGCTCCGTGTCAGCGAGCAGGCGCATTACCTGGGCTGCTTTCTCCTGCTCAATCCTCAATGTGCCTACTTTCTTCAAACCGTGTTACGCCCTGGTTATATTCGTCGCGCCCACCCTGTGATTTGGGTGGGCTTGTCTAGTCTTCAGGGAGAATAGTCTACGCTATATCTTTAATCCCGGATAAATGCGGTGCGAGAACCGCACTTACGGGTCTATAGCGAGGTCGGGATCAGCGAGGATTACGGCATTATTCCCCGAATTATACGTCATTGACAAGGCTTTCACCATTACTCCTGCCCTTACCGCGTTCTCTAGTAGCTCTGGGAGCAGGGGGTCGGCCTCCTCGTTTATCCTGAAGCCCTTCGCGCCGGGTATACCAGCTATGAAGACTAGTAGGGCCCTTGTGCCTCGTAAAGCTAGCCTCGTTAACTCCTCTACGTGTCTCCTGCCCCGTGGGCTTGCTGGCTCCGGGTAGGAGGCCTTGTCCCCGGGGAGACGGAGGGTCGCGCTCTTTATCTCGGCGTAGACCTCTTGGCCATTGCACTCGAGGAGGTAGTCTAGTAGCGAGGAACCAGTCCTCGGGTTCCTCTTAGCTACCTTGCAGCCCCTTAGCCAGGGCAAATAATTGTTCTCAACGCTTATCTCGAAGCCACGCATCTGGAGCCAAGTATCTATGAGCGCTGCCTCGCGGTACCCGGGGCACTCTATTGCTATTAGGCGGTACCTTGTCTTGCCGCCTCTCCGGGGGATACAATACCCCCTTCTACCCTCTACGAGTACCCCCCTTAGGCTACCAGTATTGTTTATATGGGCCTTCTCCAAGCCATTCCTCTCAACGAGGACTACGAAGCGGTTAAGCCGCTCAACTACTCTGCACTCAACAACGTTCTCTACGCGGAGCAGCTCTACACCCATCGCGTCGGCACCACCACTACACATTCTCGCCGCTACGCTGGATACGGGAAGAAGAGTCCCCTCCGTGGTTTATCTCGTTATTTATCACACTGTGCTATCCGTATAGGGGTACTGGGAGGTGCCTCTCGTGGCTTCCTGTCCGCGTGAATACCCGGTGGAGGTTAGGACTCATACCGCGCTCCACGTGGTTAAGGGCGCTGTTGTCCGCGTCCTGGGCGAGGCGGCTAAGTGGACAGCCTCTACCTATGTCAATGGGAGCCATGGCAGGCTTGTTGTAAAGTTCAGCCGCAAGCCTACTAGGGAGGAGATAGAGGAGATAGAGCGCTTAGCTAACGAGGCTGTCGAGAAGAACCTAGGAGTAGAGGTGCTCGTGCTTCCTAGAGAGGTGGCTGAGCAGCGCTTCGGCGACGACATCTATGACTTGTTCCCTGTCCCGCCAGAGGTGCGGGAGCTCAGCATAGTAGTTATAAGGGATGTTGACGGCTCTATCTGGAACATTAACGCGTGTAACAAGGAGCACACAGAGACAACTGGCTGCATTGGGCGCATAAGGCTGGGTAAGCCACGGTTTAGGCGAAGCAAGGAGCTACTAGAGATACCATTCGATATAGAGTAGTACTGTATTCCCATAATAGAACCTATTACTAGGAAAACCGTATAAGTTTCTAAGTGTTAAACCCTTCCTACACGAAAAGGAAGCGACCAGAAATGATACCTAGTTGGAACATCTATCTCCTACTCATTTTTCCTCTACCAGCAATAGTTGTTGGATTGTTCCTAGCCGGGCTAGTAGTACAGCTCTACCGTGATATACGTGGACACTTCTTAAGGCATCACATGCATCATGTCACGAGCCTTGCCTCGGGGAAGAAGCCTAAATCCTCGTAAAAGAGACGCGGCCTCGTTCACTTACCCTCACTATTTTCTTGAAACCCTTAGCAGGGTAGTACTCGTTCCGGCTCTTTGGGCAAAGCCCTAATAGCTGGCTGGGGCTATGCGCTTCTCATCGTAGGTGCTAGTTGTTGCCTAGCCGTGGCTCGGGCTTATCCTGTGCTCCTCGTCCGCGCTGGGGCGAGAGAACCACACTTGCCGAGGCATTGTTGTCCCCGTTTACTGGGCGCTTGTCTAGCTATGCTTCCCTTGTTGTCCGCGAGGCCGGGCTTGCTAGGAAATGGGTATACGTGGTTACCGAGGCTGGCCACCTAGGCATCGCTTTCGCTATTGGCGATGCTCCTCTCCCAGAGGAGGTTCTCGGGGAGCATACCCTAGGCGAGCTCATGGGGCTTGCTTGGCAGCACCCACTGCTCTCCTCCCTGGCCCTCGCAGCCGCCAACACGGCTATGAGCGCTATAATAGATGACGACCCTGGGGCTGTCTGTTTCGGCTGCGACTTCATAGAGCTGCTGGGCCTGGAGCCGGGGGAGAGAGTCGCTATTATCGGGTATGTCCACAGAGTGGCTGATATAATTGCCGAGAGCGTTGGCAGGGAGAACGTCGTGTTGTACGAGGATAACCCTGTTCATAGGCGTGAGGCCTCTGAGCGCGGCTTAGAGGCTAGGCCTGGTAACCAGCTCCTAGTAGAGCTTGACGGCTTCGACAAAGTCGTGGCCACGGGCGCTAGCCTCGTTGACCCCAGGCTCTGGGCTGCGCTCCTACACGCTGAGCCCAAGCTAGTGGGCGTGGTTGGCCCAACGAGTAGTTTTCATCCATTGAGTGCTCGTCTCCTCGGCTTCCACGTAATAGGTGGTAGCTACATACCCCCTGGGAACCGGGACCAGGTGCTCCGCCTCGTTAAGGCTGGCTACGGGTTTCGGGGACTGAGCCGCCTCGTGAAGAAGTGGAGCATGGATACCAGGTCACTGTAGCTCGTAGATAATCACGCGTAACCCGGGTCTGTACAGGTTAGCCATCCGGGGTATTCGCCGAGACTCTTCCGTGAAATCGAGGCCTGGTTCCATGGGGAGGGCACGAGCTAGGCACCAATCCTAGTTACCTAGGTAACAAGTTACATGGGTAACTTCCTATGCTTT
>JALVHV010000084.1 GCA_027028845.1 Pyrodictiaceae archaeon
TGTACCGTGTCTTGGTGCTTGTGCCTGGGCAGTAGTAGTCCTTTATAGCTATTTGTTCCAGGGTAAATGGTGCTATTCTTCTTGTGAACTTTAATGGCTTTGAGTAAATGTTGTCTTTGCACTCAAGAGTATAGACATCGCTTGTATTGTCGCTGTTTGTGTGTACACTGTTGCCTAAGCGTAGTAGCTTGCAGTCCTGGGGCGGCCTGTATTGGCTGAGCCTTGCTTCCTTTATGCTGAGAACGGCTTTCTTCGACTCTAGGCTCACATATAGTATTGCTCTGAGCGCGGGGTAGCTCCAGGTGAATAGCAGGGCTGAGCCGTGTTCGCCAGTGCTCGTTATTCTTGAGGGAGGGATTGTTTCTCCTGTCCTAATTTCTAGGAGTATGTTGTCTAGTACTCCACGTCCTATGCTGAGTTCCTGCGCGGACTTGTTTCTAAGAATCTCTATTGGGATGCTCAATGTCCTTGAGTTAGTACTGCAGCTTGTTGCTTGACAAGGGGTATATATAATTACCAGCTGCCTGGCCCCGAGTGTATCGTTGAGTTCCTCGAGGACAAGGGATAGCTTTGTATAAGGTACTAGGCATGACACTAGGCTTGATTCTTCAAGCTTGTAGCTTAATGGATTCATAATTGGTACTATTATTAGGAGGAGCGAGGACAATAAGATTGCTGCGCGGATATAGCGTGCCTTGCTCTTTCCCATGCCTTTAGCACGTGTGCGGCGCTTCTTGCTCATATTGGCTGCTCCACCCGGGCCAGCGTCTCCTCCCTAGCCATCCTCGTCGCTTGTAGAGAAGTAACCACGGCTAAAATAAGAGAGATGCCGCTAAAAGAGGAGTTGATTATCGAGTATATAGTCCTTGGGCTTTGAGGTTTAAGAGGGGCTACAGGTCGCTACTGTGTCCTGAGTGATTAGTTAATGAGTCGCGGCAGCCTCTTGAGCAGCTACTTTATTAGGCTTGGCGTATTACTGCTTGTTGGTGCCCTTGTTGCCTCGCTTGCTGCTCTCTATACCGTGACTAAGGCGAAGTACTCCTCGGAGGAGGTCACAAATAGTTCATCATATTATTCTATTGTAGTACTTGACCTTTTCAGGGATATGAGCAAGAAGCAGCGTAACAGCATTGCTGGCGTCGATGTAACTATAGTGAACAAGGGGGTAAAGCCTATACTAGTTTTCACTGCGCCCTACACTAACGTATCTGTTAGCGTAGAGCCAGGCGAGAACATCACTCTTACCGACCTCTCGCCGCTCGATAGCCTAATCATACACGCACCCAACAATTCAAGCATCAGTGTATTGATAAGGGCTACTGCCTACCTCGAGTACAGACCGTATCTGGGACTAGGGCTGCTCGGATTACTGCTCTTCCTTGCTGGCTCCATACTGCTCTCAGCAGGCATAATAATAAGGTTTAGTGGAGTCGAAGAAGCCTTCACCTAGGAGATAGGCTATTATTAATAAATTATGTTTTGTTTGCTAAAAAGAAGCGATTGGTTCCGGCCATGCTATATAGTGTCGTGTAGATGGTTAGAAGCGTGGTCGTCTACGATACGGGCTTCTCCCCATCCCTCTACGAGGAGGACGATACCCCTCAGGCGCCTTGGGGGTTTCCTCGGGGACTTCGTCGGGCTGAGGAACCTCCTGGTCCTCTACGTGCTCTATATTACTCTTACCGCCCACGTTGAGGACTACTTGGCCCCGGTACGCGGTTGTCCATGCACCATGTATCTCTACTGCCTCGCCTTGCTTGAGGCTGCCAGCTGCGTGGCCCCAGAGGGTTAAGCGGGTGCGGCCAGTCTCGTCCCCGACCACTGCTTCGCTTATCGTGCGGGGGCCTTTACGTGTGTTTATTACGCGTGGCTCCTGGGCCTCTATGACCCGGACTTTTACACTCACGTTGTTCATTCCGGGCTGGAGCTCGGAGATTTTTGTTTCTTTTACGTCTTTTTCCATTCGGACATTACACCATGTTACGCGATTCGGCTAAACATGCTCTGCTAGGCACTTGGCCTCTTATATCTCTTTGGGTGCACATAGCGCAGCTACGCTATAGACCCCACCAGTGATAATGCACTAGGAGGGGCTGTGAAGAGGCTGGCCTGTACTCGAAGGGGTTCCCCGGGTGTAGAGGCCTGGGGGTTAGGGCTGAGCCCCTCGTCTCTCCTCAACTATTCTCTTAACGGTGATCATGTAGGGGGCTAGCTCGCCTAGCCTCCACTCCATACGCTTCTCTGTCACGGCAGAGAAAGAGGCCACCACGGTGTCCTCGTCGCCGAACTCTGCCAGTACCTGGCGGCAAGCGCCACAGGGTGGTAGGGGATCCGGTGTGGATGAAACGATTACTACTTTGCGTATCTTGCGCTGCCCCGCGGTAATCATTGCTGCTACTGCTGCTCGCTCTGCGCATATGGTTAGCCCGAGGCTGGCGTTCTCAACGTTTACGCCCAGGTGGACTGAGCCGTCCTCGGCCTCTATTGCTGCTGCTACACGTATACCACTGTAAGGAGCGTAGGCGTTGCCGAGAACGCTTAGAGCCTTTTCTTTTAAATCCTCGATGCTGGGCACGGGTCAGCACCAGGGCCAGGGGTTTTGGCGCTTCTCGGGTCTGTTTCTCGGACTCGCGTAAGGTATAGAGTTTTTGAGTACCTGGCCTTTCCCGCCACTGGCCGGGGCTAGGGGCCTGGAACGAGAGACGAGAATAGACCATGTACCGTGGTGGCGCACTGGCATGGTTGGTGACGTGGAACGCGTTATTATAGGCTTGGAGGTACATGTTCAGATAAACTCTCTTGAGTCGAAGCTTTTCTGTAGCTGTAGCAGCGACTATCATGGAGCTGAGCCTAATACTCGTACCTGCCCCGTGTGCCTAGGACTTCCCGGCGCACTACCAGTTACTAACGAGGAGGCTGTCCATAAGGCTATTCAGCTCTGCCTGGCTATCGGTGGACGCGTTGCCCCGGTGCTTCGCTTTGATAGGAAGCATTACTTTTACCCCGACTTGCCGAAGAATTACCAGATAACGCAGTACCTTGAGCCTATTTGTCGTGGAGGTAGCGTGGAGATAGAGACGAGGAAGGGAGCCAAGAGGATAAGGATTAGGAGGATAAATATCGAGGAGGATCCCGGGAGGATAGTCTATCCCGGGGGCTCGCCCCACAACAGCCCGTACGCGCTCGTCGATTATAATCGGAGCGGTGTAGCGCTTCTAGAGATAGTTACTGAGCCCGATATGGAGTCGCCGGATGAGGCCGTGGCTTTCCTCGAGAAGCTCCGCAGTATCGTGGAGCACCTAGGGATATGCGATTGTGGACTAGAGGGAGCCATGCGGGCTGATGCCAACATAAGCATTGAGGGTGGTGAACGAGTAGAGGTGAAGAACATCACCGGGTTCACGGAGGTGAAGAGGGCACTAGCCTACGAGATTACGAGGCAACGGGACCTCCTTGCCAAGGGGCAGCGTCCTCGCCGAGAGACTCGGCACTGGGACGCTGTGCGCCGAGTAACTCTCCCCGCGCGCACCAAGGAGACCGAGGAGGATTATAGGTACATGCCGGAGCCTAATCTACCCCCAGTGCCTATCCCCAGAGAGCTTGTCGAGAAGCTTAGGGAAACGCTGCCAGAGCTGCCAGATGCGCGCATGAAGAGACTTGTGGAGCAGTATGGCCTCCGTAGAGAGGTCGCTAAGGTGCTCGTGTCTCGCAAAGTGCTTGCCGACTTCTTCGAGGATGCTGCAAGAATCTATAGCGGGGATGCGCGTAGGCTGGCGAACTACCTTGTCAATGACTTGCTTAACT
>JALVHV010000085.1 GCA_027028845.1 Pyrodictiaceae archaeon
TTATAGCTTGTTTTTGTAGTGTAATCTGTGTGAAGATTAGCTGGTTTAACAGCCAATACGCTTAATGTACCTCACCATGGGGATTTTGAAACCTGGAGAGAAAAGAGCCTTAGGCGCTTCGTGGCTTGATGTGAGGCGTATAGTTTTGACAGACACCCTTTACTACGATATCGTTATAGTGGGCTCGGGTATAGCTGGGCTTCGCGCAGCCCTCGAGGTTAAGAAGACGTTTGGCGACAAGCTCAGCCTCGCGCTCATAAGTAAGATACAGCTCATGAGGAGTCACAGTGTCTCCGCCGAGGGTGGTACAGCAGCGGTTCTATACCCCGAGGAGGGTGACAGCTTCGCCCTCCACGCATGGGACACTATCAAGGGTGCTGACTTCTTAGCCGACCAGGACGCTGTATGGCTCATGGTGAAGCTCCTCCCCGAAGAGATAAGGCAGCTTGAGCGCTGGGGTATGCCCTGGAGCCGCCGCCCCGATGGCAGGATTGCGCAGAGACCCTTCGGAGGCCACAGCTTCCCCCGGGCATGCTTCGCGGCGGACAAGACAGGCTTCTATGAGATGCAGACGCTTTACAGCCGCCTAGTGGGCTACGATAACTGGGACCGCTACGACGAGGTCTATGTCACAAGTATTATTGTTGAGAACAACGAGTTCAAGGGAGTAACAGCCGTTGATATGAAGACTGGCGAGTTCCTCGTCTTCCGTGCACGCGCAGGAATAATAGCTACGGGCGGAGCTGGCCGCATCTACAAGTTCACGACCTACGCCCATACAGTTACTGGCGATGGCCAGGCAATGGCTCTCCGAGCCGGTATACCCCTTAAAGACATGGAGTTCATACAGTTCCACCCAACCGGGCTAGTGCCAACAGGTATACTGATAACCGAGGGCGCGAGAGGCGAGGGAGGCTACCTTATAAACAAGAACGGAGAACGCTTCATGAAAAAGTATGCTCCGCAAAAGATGGAGCTAGCGCCAAGAGACGTAGTCTCGCGAGCAGAGATGACCGAGATACTAGAGGGCCGCGGCTTCAAGGACCCGGTAAGCGGGCTAGAGTATGTGCTCCTAGACCTACGCCACCTAGGCGAAGAGAAAATCAACGAGAGGCTACCAGCTGTCAGAGAGATAGCGATAAAGCACGCAGGCATAGACCCCGTCACAGAGCCGATACCTGTTAGGCCAGTAGCCCACTACTCAATGGGCGGGATACATACTGACATCTATTATAGAGTGCTTAACCTTGAAGGCAAGTGGGTAAAGGGCCTGTGGGCTGCAGGAGAAGTCTCATGCGCTAGCGTGCACGGCGCCAACCGGCTCGGCTCCAATAGCACAGCAGAGTGCCTCACGAGTGGTAGGATAGCTGGTAGGCAGGCAGCACAGTACGTCGTGAAGATGAAGGAGCAGAGAGCACCGGAGCCAAAGCCCAGCGAGGAGTCCGTGAAGCGCGAGGAGAAGAGAATATTCGACATGCTCCTCAAACACGAGTCAGGCTCAACAACGGTCTACGAGATTAGAGCAAAGCTACGCGAGACAATGGATCGCAACGTCTACGTATTCCGCGACGAATCGGGGCTCAAGAAAGCTCTACAGACAATACTAGAGCTAAGAGAGGCCATGAAGAAGGTGTACCCAAGCGATAAGAGCAGGATCTACAACACAGACTTCATAACGGTTCTCGAGACACAGAACATGCTCGACGTAGCCTACGCAGTCGCTTATGGCGCGCTTCTGCGTACAGAGAGCCGTGGAGCACACTTCCGCACAGACTACCCGAAGAGAGACGACGAGAACTGGCTCAAGCACACACTAGCCTACATGACGGCTGACGGGAAGCTAGAGACAACCTACATACCAGTAACAATAACCACGTGGAAGCCAATAGAGCGCAAGTACTAGCCCCGTACACGGTCTTCTTTCGATTTAATGCTATGATTAGTCGAAATGGAACCCGAATGGTGGTGCACCAAGATGGCTGAGAGGGAGAGGAAGGAGCCCCGTAAGTATTGGAATCTTCCAGGTTTCTGGGCTGCTAGCCTAAACCCCTGGCTACTCAAGATAAAGAATAACCCCGAGAGAATAGCGTTCGTGCTACACCGTGTAACCGGTGCCATAATAATATTCTACTTGTTGGCGCACATAATTGTTACGAGCTTCTCAACGAACCCGAGCCAGTGGACAAGGATAATGGAGGAGTTCAGCACAAGCATCTTCAACAAGATAGGAGAATGGATAGTGGCAGGGGCAGTCTTCTACCACGGCCTTAATGGCATAAGGCTGCTATGCGTAGAGTTCTGCGCAGTAGGCATAGGTAGGCCAGAGAAACCAAAGCCGCCATACATACCGCCAAGCCTCAAGGCAGGGCAGCGCACAGCGATCTATGTAGTATTCGCTCTGAGCCTCATCGCGTGGATACTCGCAGGCATATTGATTTTCACGGGTAAGCTCTTCTAAGCCATGCGGAATCGTATGTAATTGGGAGAGGGTGAGCGAGATATGGGTCGCGCATCAAGCATACAAATATGGCAATACATAACAGCTATAATACTCATATTCGTGCTCAGCTTCCACCTAATAGAGAGAGTACCCGGGCTAAGCCCACTAGGCGTGAAGAGCTACGAGGACAGCGTGAAAATAGAGCCAGTAAAGAAGGCCTACAGTAGCTACGGCTGGATACTAGCAACACTCCTAATAGTAGCACTATTCCACGGCCTCAACGGTCTAAGAGGAATGCTACTAGAGTTAAGGCAGGGAAGGGGTTGGCGAATCTTCGTGGAGGTTCTCATCTGGGGACTCTTCATAATATTCGGTGCATGGGGACTAAGAACAGTGCTACTCATGACCTAATATTTTCACTCATAACTCCTTGCAGCGATAGGTGCAAGGTAATCCCTAGGTAGGAGGAAAAGGTGTATCACAATGGTGGAGGAACTCGGCTCAATACCAGAGCCCCCCAAGGAAGTAATAGTCAAGGTAAAGAGGTATGATCCCGAGAAAGGCAAGGTCTGGTGGCAGGAGTACCGCATACCAACCTACCGTGGAATGACAGTGCTCGATGCACTGCTCTGGATAAAGGAGCACCTAGACCCTACGCTTAGCATGCGCTATAGTTGCCGAATGGGTGTCTGTGGTAGCTGCGGTATGCTTATCAATGGTGTACCGAGGCTTGCTTGCCAGACACAGGTAGGCGCTATAGCTACGCCAGAGAACCCCGTTGTCACTGTAGAGCCGTTGCCGAACTTCCCCGTGGTAAGGGACTTGATAGCAGACTTTTCATCGTTCTTCGAGAAACACAGGAGCATAAAGCCATACATTATCAGGAAGGATCCCAAGGAGGTAGACGAGGCTCCCAGAGAGTTCCTAATGAGCCCCGAGGAGCACGAGGCAATATACCAGTACACGCTGTGTATAATGTGCGGCCTCTGCTACGCAGCATGCCCGGTCGCGGCAAGCGATCCCGAATACCTAGGCCCACAAGCATTAACCCAGGCCTATCGCTTCATAGCTGATGTGAGAGACGAGGGAGCAGACCAACGAATAATCGTAGTAGACACCGAGCATGGTTGCCACCGCTGCCACTTCGCAGCAAGCTGTAGCGCGGCATGCCCCAAGGACGTAGACCCAGCAGCAGCAATACAGAGATTAAGAAGAATAGTGTTCCTGCGGAAACTAGGCCTATGGAAGAAAGAGAAAGGAAGCCCAGTAGCAGGGCCACTAGAGAAGCCGCTAAGACAAGTAAAGGCGGAGTACCCGAAGCACAACATACTGCC
>JALVHV010000086.1 GCA_027028845.1 Pyrodictiaceae archaeon
GTAGGGGGTCTCTCAGCACGCTCTCCTTGGGCCCGTACTCAACTATCTTCCCGGCATACATTATTGCTATCCTGTCTGCTCTCTCAGCCGCCAACGCTATATCATGGGTGATAAGGATTACAGCCATCCCTGTCTTCTTCCTAATATTGTCGAGTAGGTCCATTATCTGCTTCTGTACAATAACGTCAAGAGCCGTAGTAGGTTCATCAGCGACGAGGACCCTTGGGTGAAGAGCTATCGCCGCGGCTATTGCCACTCTCTGTCTCTGCCCGCCGCTCAGCTGGTGAGGGTAGCGCCTAGCAAGGTCCCTTGGCAAGCCAACGCTTTCTAATAGCTCCCCGACTCTCGTCCTTGCCTCCTCCTCGGGGACCCCGTGCTCGGTCATAACCTCGACAAGTTGGTCCCCGATTGTGCGTACCGGGTCAAGTGTGGTGAAGGGGTCCTGGAATATCATTGATACTAGCTCTCCCCTCGCTCTTCTCAGCTCCTCGCCGCTAAGCGCGACAATATCCTTGTCCTCGACGTAGACGTGGCCCCTGACTATGCGGCCTGGTGGGGGGACGAGCTTGAGCAGCGAGTAGCCAAGCGTTGATTTCCCGCAGCCGCTTTCCCCGACAAGGGCTACTAGTTCGCCGCTACTAGCCTCGAGGCTGGCATCCTCAACGGCTCTAACGATTCCGCGTAACGTGTAGTAGTGGACAGTTAGCTCCTCCACGCGGAGAACAGTGCCCATTAGTGTCCCCTCGCTAACCTATTGTCCTTCTCACCTTCTCGCCCAGTCCCTCGCCTATGAGGGCCAGGCCAAGCGCGAGCAACGTGATCATCACGCCCGGGCCCATTATGAGCCACGGAGCGCTCTGAATGAAGCCCTTGGCAGCGTATAAGTCGAAGCCCCAGTCGGGTGTCGGGGGCCTAACCGCTAGGCCTAGGAAGCTGAGCGCCGCCTCGGTTAGCACGGCGTCGGCTGCGCTTAGGCTAAACACAACCATTATCGTGGGCAGTAGGTGTGGGAGTATATGCCTAGTCATTATCCTTGATGCCGGTAACCCAAGGGCCTTAGCGGACTCTATGAAGGGCGTGGCCTTTACCTGGAGTACTTGTCCTCTCACCATCCGGAAGTACGTCGGGATATAGACCACTGAGATAGCTATGGCGGCGTTAACGGGGCTCGGGCCCAGCACAGCCGCGAGGGCTATGGCGAGTATTAGGCTCGGGAACGCATAGATAGCGTCCATGACCATGCTCAAGGCTCGGTCTGTTTTGCCCCCGTAGTAGCCGCTGAGGAGCCCAAGCGGTATACCAATGACAGCGCTAAGCGCGGTGGCGAGCGCAACCACCCATAGCACTATTCTCCCGCCATAAACTATCCGCGAGAACATGTCGCGGCCAAGCATATCGGTTCCGAGGAGATGCTTAGAGCTGGGAGGAAGCAGTGGCGAGTCAACCATCTTGGTGGGGTCGTAGGGGGCTATGAAGGGCGCGAAGACAGCCATGACTACTATGGCGCCGAGTATGACTAGCCCGGCTATCGCGAGCTTACGGGCAGCCCCGGGTAGCTCGCCTAGGAGCGAGCCCAGGCGCAGCCTCTTAGTAACAACGCTAACTACTTCAACCATACCAACTCACCTCTTCTTGGCACTATTAGTACCTTATTCGTGGGTCTAGGTACGCGTAGATGATGTCTACTAGGAGGCTGATTAGGCCAACTATCAATGCGAATACCAGTATAACGGCTTGGATGGCTGGGTAGTCGCGGTACTGGATCTTCTCCACCAAGTAGGTGCCTATCCCTGGCCAGTCGAACGTAGTCTCTGTCAGCACAGCGCCTCCGAGGAGGAGGGCGAACTGGAGCCCAGCATACGTCACCACAGGTATTATCGCGTTGCGGAAAGCATGCCAAGTAATCCTCTTCTCCCTCACCCCGTGAGCCCTATAAGCCATTATGAAGTTAGAGTCCAGTACAACCGCGAGATTATTCCTTAACAACCTAGTATAGGGACCGCTAAGCACTATGCCAAGCGTGAGCGCGGGGAGAACTATATGGGCTAACGCGCTCTTAAAGGCAGCCCAGTTACCAGTAATAATAGAGTCTATCAAGTAGAACCCAGTAATCGTCTTAATGTTTACCCTTGGGTCTATCCTCCCGCTAACAGGGAGCCAGTGAAGCCAAACAGCGAATATTAGCTGGAACATCAATCCAAGCCAGGGAATGAACAATGTGTAGGTCAGTGCCCCATATACCCTCATCGCAGTGTCTATCTTCGTGTCCCTGCGCAGCCCAGCAACAAGACCCGTGACAAGGCCTAAGCTAAGACTCACAATGAGACCAGCAACAGCTAGCTCAATAGTAGCTGGGAGACGAGCAGCGAGATCAGCCGCTATGGGCCTGCCACGAATAACAAGGCTCTGGCCAAAATCACCATGAAGAGCTCTCCAGAGATAATCAAAGTACTGGACATAGAGGGGCTTGTCGAGGCCAAGCTGGTGCTCAAGAGCCCTCAGCTGCTCCGGCGGAATATTCTTCGTGCCAAGCACAGCTAGGATAGGGTTACCAGGCAGTATACGCAGTATTATGAACGCTATAGTGTAGAGTATCAACACACTAGGTATTATCAGCGCCCCTCTCACGGCAACATAGCGAGCAAGCCCCATGGCTTCTTACAACCCCCTCTTAGGAGGCGCAAGCGAGCCGGGGATAAAAGAACCCACTCTTAGGGGCTTTAACAACGCGTACTCCCCGATAAAAATTAATACCAGGGTCTTTGCGTCCCACCAATAGGCAAGTAGGGAAAACAAAGAGGTGCACAACAAGATGGCCTCGAAAGGCGCACTCATAACAGGGATAATAATACTCATAATAATCATAGGCGCAGTCGCCTACTACTATAGCGGTAAGAAGGGTGGAGCAACGACCACCGCCTCCCCGACGACAACCGCTCCTCCAGCAACCACCACGAGTCCGACAGCCACAACCTCTCCAACAACTACGTCCCCGACAACCTCGCCAGGGACAGTAGCGGGGACAACAACATCGCCAACGACCACTGCCCCGCCAAAGACGACGACCACGAGCCCAGCAACAACGACAACCAAGCCAGCCGCTGCATCAACAATAATAATTGGTACAACAGACAAGGTAACAGACCTTGACCCAGCCAACGCCTATGACTTCTTCACATGGGAGGTACTAACAAACATAATGGACACACTCGTCAAGTACAAGCCCGGCACAGACCAGATAGTACCAGCTATCGCGAAAAGCTGGGAGGTAAAGAACAACGGCACAGTATGGATATTCCACCTCAGAAAGGACGTAAAGTTCTGCGACGGCACCCCGGTAACAGCCAAGGACGTTGTTAGGAGCATTAAGAGGGTCATGACAATAAAGGGCGACCCCTCGTGGCTAGTGACGAGCTTCGTCAAGGATGTTAAGGCGCTAGACGACTACACTGTTGAGTTCGATCTAAAGCACCCCACTGGCTTCTTCCTAGCACTCCTAGCGACACCACCCTATGCTGTTGTGAGCCCCAAGTATCCACCGGACAAGATAGTGAGCGACGCTACATGGGGAGGAGCGGGGCCGTACTGCATCAAGGAGTTCAAGAGAGACGAGTACATAGTACTAGAGGCTAACCCGTACTACTACGGAGAGAAGCCGAAGACACAGAGAATAATCATAAGGTTCTACAAGGACGCTACAACGCTCAGACTAGCCCTTGAGAACCACGAGATAGACATAGCGTGGAGGACTCTGAGACCCAACGATTACAAGGAGCTAATGAAGGAGGGCAAGTACAACGTAATAGAGGTACCAGGCACCTTCATAAGATACATAGTCGTGAACGTGAAAATGTCGCCGACAAACAACAAGCTAGTGAGGCAGGCAATAGCAGCCGCTATAAACAGGGAGCAGCTAGCAAAGATAGTGTTCATGGGCACCATGGAGCCGCTCTACAGCCTCGTGCCCAAGGGGCTGTGGAGCCACATAGACGTGTTCAAACAGAAGTACGGCGACGGGAACATAGCGCTAGCCAAGAAGCTCCTACAACAAGCAGGGTTTAGCGAGAAGAACAAGGCAAAGCTAGTACTATGGTACACACCGACACACTACGGTGACACAGAGGCAGCCCTAGCACAGCTAATCAAGCAACAACTAGAGGCAACTGGCATGATAACTGTTGAGATAAAGAGCAGCGAGTGGGCAACCTACGTGGACCAGCTGCGCAAGGGCCAGATGATGCTGGCCCTCCTAGGATGGTACCCAGACTACATAGACCCGGACGACTTCCTAACCCCGTTCCTCCACAGCGGGGCCAACAAGTGGACTGGTAGCGGTTACAGCAACCCAGAGGTAGACAAGCTACTAGACGAGGCAGTACAGCTAACCGATAGGCAGCAGAGAGCAAAGCTCTACGAGAAGGTACAAGAGATACTCGCAGAGGACGTACCGATAATACCGCTGCTACAAGGCAAGCTCTTCATAGTAACACAGAAGAACGTGCACGGCGTAAAGGTAGGCCCAACAATGCTACTACCCTACTACACGCTATACAAGACAACGAGCTAATAGCGCAGCAATAAATCCCCGTATCCGGTCTCACTGTGTTTTTTGCTTAGCTAGTAGCTTCTCGTACTTCTTGAGGGTCTCCTTGACGCTCTCTATGACTTCTTCTTCGCTTGGCTCATCGTTCTCCTCGCCGCTAGTGTTCTCCACGTAGCGCCTATAGGAGTGGATATAGGTCTCCATGTAGTAGTCTATGAAGCCCCTTAGCCTCTCTAGGTGAGCCTTTGCGTTCTCGTTGAGCACTCCGCACCGCTTATACATTGTCTCGAGCTCTGCCACGGTGCTAGAGAACGTCATTGCTAATCCCCTTAGATCGTTTATTACGTCCCGTAGCCTGAGCTTACAATTAAGGTAAGCAGCCTCGACGCGGAAGTAGTACCATCGCTTATCCCATACCTCTCTATGAGCAGAGGGATCACCGTACATGGTCTCTAGCTCGTGGTAGCGATACCCCTTCCTCACGAGCTCGCGTAGGGCCTGCTCGAGGCTGGTCTCGTGCTTCTCCGCGTAGCGACGTAGCTGCTCGTACTCATCGCCGAGTATTGATTTGAGGAGACTCTCTAGCTCTTTCCGAGATAACTGTTTCTTGTCGCGCCTACCGCCTAGGCCTATGAACAACTATGCCCCCATAGTGCTTGTCGCCTATACCTCTCAAGGAAATACGGCTTGCCCCAGTCACCGGGCAGTCCATGTCATGCCCTGGGCGGAGGCGACGTCCAGCCGCTACACCAGGGGGTACCATTTTATGTCCCAGGTGTGCTCGTAGTCCGCACCCCTCGTATGGGGGTTTCTGGCGGGGCTTTGCAGCGGCCACTCCTACACAATGTGAGGGCGCTGGTACTGTTTAGCTTGTTTAGGGGCTTTAGTGTTAGTGGGTACCAGGCACTCTTCGCAGCATATATGAAGACTGTTGGCTACGACATGGCCAGTATAGGCGGGGTAGTGACAGCCTCCTCGCTTATGGGCGCGCTCATAGCCCCTGGCTTCGGCGCTGTGATAGACTGTGTCGGTGCAAGGATAATAACGACGCTCACCGGGCTCCTGCTCGTAGCTAGCCTTGGTCTCCTAGAACTGCCCCCGGGTCTCCCGGTGCTAGTAGCGTCCTATACCTTGTTCATGCTTGGCTTCCTCCTAGGTCAGCCAGCGCGCTCTGCGCTAATGGCCCGCAGTGTCCCGAGGGAATCACTGGGCTACTACGTATCGCTAACAACCACGGCCTTCGCGGTCTCGAGGATAGCGGGCCCCTATCTCTCAGGCCTCATAGTAGTGAAGAGGGGCTACATGCTAGCCTTCGCTGTTCTCACCCTAGCAGCGCTCATAGGCACGATAGTGTTCCACGCGTTGTCCGTTGAGGCTGGTAAGAGGATGTGCACCAGCCTAGGCCGGGACATAGTAGTCGCCTATAAGAGGTCTCTTCGACCACACCGTGCTCTGAGGAAGTTCTACCTATTCCTAGTAATTGACCGTAATTCTTGGAGCCTATGGTTCCCGCTGCTAAGCGCCCAGTTAAAGGCAGCGGGGTACCGCGAGGACATGATAGGCTTGTTCTATACATCCTCCTCGGTAATGATGAGCGCTACGAGCATTGCCTGGGGTAAGCTAGCTGATAAGCTGGGCTCAAAGATACTGGCAGTATCAGAGCTACTAGGCCTATTAGCAGTGGTCTTCATAGCGGCTATGAAGCCGTGGTACTATCCCCTCCTCGGGCTAAGCTTCGCGGGCCTAAGCATAGCAGCATGGGTACCAGCATACAATCGTGCAATAGCACTGCTAGCAAGCAGGGATAACATCGGGGAAGCCTATGCGAGCGCAAACGCTGTACGCAGCCTAGCCGGTGCTCCTACACCGATAATAGGGGGAGCCATATACGACTCTCTTGGAGCAAGGACTCTCTACACGGTCTCTGGGGCGCTACTCCTCTTAGCGGGCATATACGCTTACTGCTTCGCGGAGAAAGTGGAGCAGGGAGCCAAGGAGTAGCACGGCCTGGTAGCGATGCATAGGCTCACGAGGATGCACATAGCCCTAGTTGTCCTGGCCCCGGTTTATGCCCTGCTATGTCACTACATCTATACACACGTAGCGGCTACGAGCAACACGGTCTACGTTGTACTAGTATCGGTGCTCTCCTTTCTCTACCTAGTAGGGGCAGTAATAGCTATTCTGAGCCTCATAGTCACGCTCGCTGCCAGGGCGCTCGCGGACCTAGTAATAGTGATAACTTATTCCCTTTACTCGCTCTCCGTGCTAAAACAAGCAACAAGCCTAAGCCTAGCCGGGATCCTCACAGCCCTAGTCTTCTTAGCCGGGTTCTCATCATTCCTCTACGGCGTAATAGATACCGGCAAAATGTTGTTCACAGCCACGCGTAGGCGAAGACAACCACCACCATTCATAAGAACATAGGCCTACAAGAACAATAGTGGATAATCAGAATTAAAGTGATTGAAATAAGATATTTGTGGAGAAAAACCCTTGTCTTAGGCCTCTTTTAGCAGGCCCTTCTCCTTGGCTTTCTCAACAACTATCTTGGCTAGTTGCTCCTTCTCCATGTTCTCCGTGTTCTCGATGCCCAGTTTCTTTGCTAGGGCTTTTAGCGTGTCCTCATCTATCTCCTTAGTAGTCTTAGTTTCTTCCTCTTTCTTGGGTTTCTCCTCTACTATGCCCTGGGATGCTCTGCGGAACTCGTAGATTGCTTGGCCTAGGCCCCTGGCTAGTTGTGGTAGCTTCGATGGCCCAAATATCAGCAGTATTATTAGTAGGATTATGAGCCACTCGAAGCCGTTTAGGAACTCGAACTGGGCCTTATAGACAGGGTAGTGGAGTGGGAGCATTGGTTCTCATCTCGGCTTCCTAGGTGTTCCTAGGATTTAGCCCTGTCCCCAATTGGTTCAAGTATCTTGAAGGGCTCTGGCTTAATTACTTTTGTGTAGAACTTTTACTATGCATTCTATTTTCCTCTCTATCGCGTATCCATGGCTTTGAATAATCTATGTGTATTACTATGTCGCATCCCCGCTGGCGAAGCTCCTCCACGACCTCGTCTGCTAGTACATCAGCTATGTCTGGTGTTATGCCTTTCTGGGGCCTAACGGTCATGTCGCCGGAGCAGTGTTTTTCATCAATCATTCTCAGCCTAATAGCGACAGGTACTAGGCCTCTTAGCCTTGCCTCTCGCTTTACCTCCTCGTATACTCGTGGCGGAGGACTTGTATCAGCTATGGCTCTTACTAGGTGCTGGTGTGTCTCAATTGCCTCATAGAATAAGTATAGGAGTATTATCACTGCGCCTACTAGGTCGAATAGGTAGCCCTTAGCGTAGCCCAGCCAGGTGCTCGGTACAACTATGCTTGCCTCTACTAGCTCACTGGCGGTAAAGCCGGCATAGACCCTTATGCTCTCGTCAAGGTTTCTCGAGAAAGCTATGGCTGCTGCATAGAACGCTGCGCCTATGATTGCTGCGTAGGCGCTTCCCTCCTCTACGCGGTACCCATGGGAGCTATAGTAGAGTGTTGCAGCGGAGAACCCGGCTATGAACATGTATATCGAGAGAATCGCGGCTATGCCGCCGTATCTGAGCCTCATGTGCCCAAAGGGGTGATCAGCGTCAGGCGGTTTCATCGACTTTGAGAGATAGTAGAGTGCTAGGAAGAGGGCTGCGAGATTAGCGATACTGGTCAATGCGTCTACGAAGAGGGCTCGGCTACCATATAGGAGTGAGCCAAGTATCTTTGAGAGAGCACCGAGTAGGGCAAAAACCGTGACGAGTAAGAGCCTTCCGCGAAGAATGCATGACAACTTGCTGCTCATGCTTCTAGCTGTGCCTCTTTAATAATCCTTGGCCGCTTAGCATCTCCGTAGCCTTCCCCCTATTAATTCTGGCTTTCTACCTCTTCTTCGCAATGAGTATTGCTGCTATTATTATCACAATGGCAGCGATTACCGAGCCTATGACTATGTTGCCTGTCTTGTTGCCGCCGCCTTGAGTTGTAGTTGCCCCTGTCGTTGTTGTAGATGTGGTTGTTGTACTGGTTCTCGTTTCTGTTGTCTGCGTCGTGGTTGTTGTGCTCGTTGGACTGGTTGTTTTTGGCCTTGTTGTGGTGGGTGATGGACTTGTGGTTTTTGTCGTCTTTGGCGTCGTGGTCTGTGGCGGTGCTAGCTGCTTTACCTCAACTTTTAGTGCTGGTAGCTCAGAGATTGTTGCCACTGTCTTGGATACCTTTACGTTGCTGGCTGCTGGCTCTATCTCGACCCGGTTTGGTACAAGGTTCTCTGCCCCGGGGAGCACTAGTCCTAGCCGGGCTAGCTGGCTTCTTAGCTGGACTAGCTGGGCTGAGAGCAGAGTAAGCATTTTCTCAGCATCAGTTGATGGATTGCCGCTGCTGGGTGTTATTTTTTGCCTAGGCCCCTCGTAATAGACCTCTATTACTACCTTGTCGCTGCTGGTGTAGATGTGTGCCTCTGCCTTGGACTTTGTAGGCGGTACCGCTACTACTGGCAGGCTTGGCTGCTTTGCCCCAGTCATGGAGCTTACTAGGAGTATTTGTAATAGTTGCTGGTTCCCCGTCGCCTGTGCAATTCTCCGCATTAGTGCTGTTACCAGCTCGTTCACTAGGGGGGTTGCCTCCTTGTAGACTTTCTCGGCCTTAGCTATGTCGCCTTTGGTCTCGCTGTTGTAGCTTAGTGTGAAAGCTATCTTTGTCCTTGTTGTCTCGGCTCTGAGTACTAGCTCTGTCTCGGACTTTATGCTCAGTCTTGTCTCGAGGAGCTTCTTGAGCTTAGCTGCATCTGTGGAGGGCATGCCAGCCGCTACGGCGTCCTCTAGCATCTTGTCGATATCTATTACGCCGCTTATAACTATCTTTGTCTTGTTGCCCTCCTCCAGCATTGCCCCAATGGACTTTATCTCTACGAAGTCGATGCCCTTTGCTGCCAGCTCCTTGTTTATCTCGTCGACACTGGGCACCTTACCAGTAGTGGTACCGCTAAGCTTGACCCCCCTTGCCTCGAGCTCTAAGTGGAATAGTGCCTTAGAGGAATTCGTAGCCCTTATAGAGGCGTCATCGATCTTAATCATTACCTCGCTTGTCTCGTTCTTAAACGTTATTGTGCCGCTTAGCGCTGCTACAACGTTGGTGTCTCTCTGGCTGGTCTTGGCCTTTATATCCACGAATAGCTTGCCATTGCTCGCGTTCAGGCTCGGGGACTCGATGGTGCCGCTTAGCTCTACTTTACTAGAGCTACTCGTGTTCTCGTAGCTGCTCTTATAGTCAAGGCTAATATCTATCTTTGAGTTCTTGAGGGAGCCTGGTGGTAGCGCTATAGAGGCCTTGAGAACGTATATTGGCTTAACAGAGCCGTCGGGGTAGACTCTGAGCTTTAGCTCCGACTTCTCTATGTTGAAGCTTAGTCCGGCGATCTGCTGAGCAGCTACGCTCTGAGCAATGAGTGGTAAGAGGAACAGTACCAGCACGGATAAGCCTAGGGCTCTATGCGCCATGATTCACCTAACCCACTTCTCTCTAGGCATAGCTAGGAATAGACAACGCACTATTATACCTATATAGTGCTCTTCGGCGCAGAGCCTTGTCTCGTTTACCACTATTTGAGGGAGTATCGCTAGGCCCTTAGAGCCCCGGAGCCATATACTAGCCTAGAGGGCTGGGAAGCGTTGCCGCGCACACCCGCCAAGAGCTATGAGTGCGAGGAACCACCCTGCCTCCACGTAGTTGTCGATTATCCTCGCAAGCTCTTCGCAGTCTTTCTCGAGACAAGTGACGGCGAGATAGTCTATGTTCCTTTCGAAAGACTAGAGAGGGCTTACAGAGAGGCCTCGGAGCTAGCTCGTCGCCGCTTCCGGGAGGCAAGGGGCGAGGAGATTGATAGGCTTGCCCAGGAATTCCTAGAGGCAGAGCCAGTAGAGGACGAGGAGTCTTGAAGCCACGTGGACCCGTCCTCGGTGTTGGTGCGCTCGTGGTACGTGGTAGCGGGGAGGACCTAGAGGTTCTCCTAGTGAAGCGCCGCTACCCGCCATTCCAGGGTATGTGGAGCATACCAGGTGGGCACGTTGAGCCCGGAGAGTCGTTACTAGAGGCTGCTAGGAGAGAGCTAAGGGAGGAGACAGGTATCGAGGCAGAGCCTAAGGGGATAATCCATGTACATGAGCTAGTAGCTGAGGGGCATAACGGGCTTACCCACTATGTGTTAGTGGACGTGCTAATGGAGTACAGTGGCGGCGAGCCACGGGCAGCAAGTGACGCGGCCGAAGCACGCTTCGTTCCTTACCGGGAGGCTCTTGGCCTAGAACTCACTCCTAGTGCTAGACAGTTCCTCGAGAACCTGCCTAGCCTGTTAGAGAAAAAGTGCTTACTAAAACCAATGAGGTACGAGGAGAGCCTAGGGCTTTAGTACTAGTGCTAGCTCGTTACCCTCTATGTTCCACTTCTTGGCGTTCTCGGGAACAGTGTCAACGAGCCTCAGTTCCCGGACCCTTACCTCTCTCTTTATGAACTCGGCGTGCTTCTCAACAGCTTCTCTCAGCTCGCCAGTAGCGTAGACTAGTAGCTCTGCTGCCACATGGTCTACTGGGAGGTCTAGCTCCTTTCTCAGCACCTGCGCTCTCCTAACTACTTCTCTTGCTAGGCCCTCTAGCAGGGTCTCCCTGTCAAGCTCCATGTCGACGAATATCCTCATATCATCGGTCTCCACGACTAGTGCCTTACTAGCCCACTCGGGCTCCCTGCTTAGCACCTCCACGTTCTTTATGTTAGCGAACCTTGCTAGCACGTGACCAGCCTCATTAATTGTTCCCAGCAGCCCGTCGTTCTTAGCGATTATCGCTGCTCTCCGTAGAGGCCATCTCCTCTTGAGCCTCTTCTCGCTACGAGCTGCTAGCACCTTCTCAGCGGCCTCCAAGAGCTCCTCTACAACCCTATGGGTCTTCTCATCTAAGAGATCGCTGGGAACCACTGGCCATGGCTGGAGATGAACTGTCTCTGGCTCCTCTGGCTCGTATTTCTTCACGAATGCCTGGTAGAGGTACTCTGTTATGAACGGGGTAACCGGGGCCATCATGGCCAATGTGTTCTTGAGTACATAGTACAGCGTGGCGTACGCAGCGTCTTTGCTCTCGGTCATCTCTTCTTCCCAGACCCTCGGCCTTATCAATGGTATGTAGCGGTGGCTTACCTGCTCAACAACGAAGTCGACTATTGCCTGGACTGCTTGGTGCATGTTATCGCTCTCTATAGCATCGCTAACAGTTCTCAGGGCCTCGTGGAGCCGGTAGATTATCCACTTATCCTCGGGTGCCAGTGCTGCGCTGCTCGGTGGCTTGGGGCTCCACTTGTCTAGCTCCATGTAGGTGTCTGCGAACTTCACGGTGTTCCATAGTATGTTGAGGTAGCCCTGGTACCTCTTCACCTCGTCTGGGTCAAAGTTGATACTGTCCCAGGGCGCGCGGCTCATAAGGAATATCCTCATTGGGTCGGCTCCGTTCTTCTCCATCCACTCGAGGGCCCATATGACGTTGCCCTTGCTCTTGCTCATCTTCTTCCCATACTTGTCGAGGACGTGGCCCTGGAGCAGTACCTCTCGGTAGGGCTTCTCCCCGTACCAAATCGTGCTAGTTGCTAGCAGGGTGTAGAACCAGCCACGGGTCTGATCAGCTGCCTCTGTTATCCACTTGTAGGGGAATAGCTTCTCCCATAGGTGTAGCCAGTTGTACTGGGCAAGGGAGGCAGTGTGTGCTACGCCGCTATCCATCCACACATCGACTACGAATGGCTCTCTCTTCATTACTCCTCCGCACTTGGGGCACCGGAGCTCGACACGGTCTATGCCTGGGCGGTGCGGGTCATCTGGCACCTTTGAGGGATCGGTGGCGAGCTTCCTTAGCTCCTCGAGGCTCCCCACGACTACTACGTGGCCACAGCTGGTGCACTTCCACACGGGTAGCGGGGTGCCCCAGTACCTTTCTCTGCTAATGCACCAGTCCTTGGCGTTCTCTACCCAGTCTCCCATCCTCTTAGCAGCCCAGCTAGGAGCCCATCTCATCGAGTAGACGTGTTTGCTCATCTCTCTGCGTATCTCGTCGCTTATCTTTATGAACCATTGGCGGGAGGCGTAGTAGAAGAGCCTTGTGCCACAGCGCCAGCAGAACGGGTACTCGTGGCGATAAGTACCAGCGTGCACCAGTAGCCCCTTGGAGCGCAGCACCTCTATTACCTTGTCGTTGGCCTTCTCGAACCAGAGGCCCTTGAACACGCCTGCCTCGTTGCTGAAGTAGCCGTCTTCGCGGAGCGGGGTGTAGACCTCTACACCGGTTTTCTGTGCTAGCTCGAAGTCCTCGGGGCCATGGGCGGGTGCTGCGTGGACTATCCCAGTACCCTCCTCCATCGTGACCCATTCAGCTGCGTAGACTGTGTGGTAGGGCTTCTCGTCGTGTTCTCGGTGGTATGGTACCTCCTCTAGCAATGGGTGCTTGTAGCGGAGCCCCTCCAGGTCCCGGCCCCTAATCTTCTCGACGACACTGTATTTCTCGAGGCCTACGTCCTTGGCGAAGGCTTCTAGCCTCTTCTCGGCCACTATCCACTTCTCGCCGCCAACATCTATGACCACGTAGTCCTCGTCTGGATGGACAGCAGCCATCTCATTAGCTATTATGGTCCACGGCGTAGTAGTCCACGCCACGAGGTACGTGCCCGGCTTATCCAGCAGGGGTAGCTTGAAGTAGACGCTCGGGTCATCAACCTCCTCGTAACCCTGTGCTACCTCGTGGCTGCTGAGCGCTGTGCCGCACCGGGGGCAGCGGGGCACTACGCGGCGGCCTTCGTAGAGGAGTCCCCTCTCATGAGCACGCTTTATGAAGCTCCAAACAGTCTCTATGTAGCGTGGATGCCTCGTCTGGTAAGCGTGCTCGTAGTCTAGCCAGAGCCCCAGTCTCTTACTGGCCTTCTCCCAGTGCTCGATGTAGTAGTCTACGAGCTTCTTACACTCCTCTATGAAGCGCTCGACACCGTACTTCTCTATGTCCCTCTTGGTCTTGAACCCCAGCTTCTTCTCGACCTCGAGCTCTACGGGGAGACCCTGGGTATCCCAGCCAGCCTGGTCCCAGACACGGTAGCCCTTCATCCTAGCGTAGCGCAGCTTAACGTCCTTGAGGGTTCTCCCCCTGGCATGGCCTACGTGCATAAAGCCGTTAGCCGTAGGGGGTCCCTCGAGGAAAGCGAATATGGGTTTATCCCTTCTCTCGTCCCAGGTCTTCTTCTTGACGAGCTCGTATACCTTGTTCTTTTCCCAGAACTCCAGAACCCAGTTCTCAACGTCTAGTGGCTTGTAGCTACGCCCAAGCTTTGGTCGCGCGAATAATAGTCATCACCGAGGACTAGCCAAGAGCCCGGGTCTCTATTAAAGCTTTAACTATTGCAGGAGGCTGTGTAGGAAGGCCTAGAGCTTGGAGTGTATTACGTAGCGGAAGATGTGATAACGAGCCAGCCCGCCCTCGAGGCTTGTGGGATAAAACCTTGCCTCAACAACGCCGCGTACATTGCTGACAACTAGTCTCTCTATCTCCTCGAGGACATGCTTATTCATGGATACATCGACGAAGCTCTGGACATAGAAGTAGATCGGTACAGGCTCAACGGGTTCTACTGGTGTTTCTATACGGGACGACCATAGATCACCGCGTCTCGCCAGTGCTAAGGCCTCGCCCATTATGCGTGCACGTGCTCTTCTATTAACAAATATGACCCAAGCGCCCTCTAGTAACCTAATCGCTTCTCGTTCGTCCTTGCAGAACTTCTTTGAGGTGAGGAGCCTCTCTATGTGCTCGTTGAGATTATTCCATGTGGGCTCTATGCCCTGCATTGAGGCCTTTAGAGCTATGCCTGAGGCCTCGTAGCGACCAGTACATATCGCGTCAACATCCTCGTATAGCAGGTGCTTGTGCAATGTCCCGGAGGGATTGAATATGGTGAGCTTCTTCCCGGCTATGCTTATCTCGCCGCTAGCAGCGCTGTTAAGCAGGGCGTCAGCGACTTTCTTGCCAATACCCATATCCTCTAGCTTATCCACGTACACTTTCCACTCATATATCTGTGAGGAGAGTTGCCACTGCTTAATAAGATCCTCTAGGATCTCCTCTACCTCGTTCTTCTTCAGCTTATTCGCCTTCGCTAGTATCTTTACTGCTTTCTTTACCTCTTTCTTATTGTTAGGGTTAAACCGCACAGCTTGTAAGCACTTCTCACATAACGGTACAAACTTGTCGAAGATAGCTATGCCCCGTTCACGGGTAACGACGTAGTCCCAGTACTCGGTTACATCCTTGACCTTCTTCCCGCAAACCTCGCATTCACTTTTATACAGCGACTCTATATGTTTACGCAGCTTCTCTATCTCTTCGTTGGCAGTGTTCTCATCCACTCCTGTAATACTAGCTGCAAGAAGGTAATCGAAGTACATAATATTAGCTAGCAATACGCCCCGCTCCATCAGGGGCTTGGGCACCAGTACTGGGCATAGTCTTCTCATTACCTCGCAGATACCAGCCCTCACTACTATCTTCACCTATACTGTGGCGGAGTTGTTGTAATTCTATCGGCGCTTCTTTCTCGTCTTTTTATATACTTCTATTGCTACCTCTCTTACTCTGTCTAGGTAAGTCTTATTAGTACCCACTTCTAGTTCTGGATGAAGAATAAGTTGATATGTCTTGTGCCTCTTTAAATGCGTATAGAAAAGTATATAAGTACTTTTAGTTGCTACGATAAACAGAGATATATGAAAAACAAGGATATGTATTCCTAGTTGTGTTTTATAGTACCTCTTTTAGTAGTTTCGGTATATCGTATGGCATCTTGGCAACAGGTATACCTGCCTTGCGAAGCGCTTCTACCTTGTCCTGGTATGCCCCAGTACCCATCGATATTATCGCGCCGGCATGCCCCATTCTCTTGCCTGGTGGAGCAGTCCTGCCAGCAATGTAGGCTACTATTGGCTTGGTGAACCTGCCCTCGCGGTACATTGCCGCAACTCTCTCCTCCATGTCACCGCCTATCTCCCCTATCATAACGACTGCCTTAGTCTCGGGGTCTTTCTCCAGCATCTCTAGTGCCTCGACGAAGTCTAGGCCAACTATTGGGTCACCACCAATACCTATGGCTACGGACTGCCCGATGCCCTCTCTCGTCATAGCTGCTGCTACCTCGTAGGTGAGTGTGCCACTCCTAGAGATTACTGCGACGTTGCCCGGCTTGAAGGGCGATACTGGCATTATCCCTATCTTTATCCTACCAGGCACTATTATGCCGGGGCAGTTTGGCCCTATTATCACTGTTCCCTTGGACTTAGCATAGTTGACGAACCTCATCGTATCGTGGACAGGTATATGCTCTGTTATCACTACTACTAGTTTTAGCCCAGCATCTATCGCCTCGTACACGGCATCTGGAGCGAACCGGGCAGGCACAAATACTATGCTAGCATCTGCCCCATGGTTCTTCACTGCCTCTTCAACGGTATCGTAGACGGGGACGCCGTGTACCTCTCTCCCACCTTTACCAGGGGTTACGCCAGCAACTACCTTTGTGCCATAATCTAGCATGAGTTTTGTATGGAAGCTTCCCTCCTTACCAGTTATACCCTGTACTATTACCCTTGTATCACGATCTATGAGTATAGCCATGTGGGGTTCACCTCTCTCGTGCAAGTTGTATAGCCTTATCCGCGGCCTCTACGGGGTCTATGAAGGCCTCGAGGCCTGCTTCTTGCAAAATCTTCCGGCCTTCTTCCTCATTGGTTCCCGTGAGCCTTACGATTATTGGCTTCTTTTGCCCCACCTCCTTTATCGCTGCCACTATTCCTCTGGCCACCTCGTCGCACCTAGTTATGCCGCCGAAGATGTTCATGAATATTACCTTTGCCTTGGGGAACTCATAGAGTATCTTTAGTGCCTCTTTTACGCGCTCAGCCGACGCTCCTCCACCTATGTCAAGGAAGTTTGCCGGCTTTCCACCACGCTCGTAGACCAGATCCATTGTAGCCATTGTAAGGCCCGCACCATTCCCGATGATCCCTACATCGCCGTCTAGCTCCACGAAGGCGAAGCCTAGGCGCTGTGCCTTAGCCTCTAGCTCTGTGTACTCACCAGTCTCGGCGGGGTCGCGCTTCGCTATCTCTGGGTGACGGAACAACGCGTTGTCGTCAATGATTATCTTTGCGTCAAGGGCTACAAGCCCGTCGCTGGTGACCGCTAAGGGGTTTATCTCGACAAGGTCGCCGTCATAGTCCACGAATATCTGGTACATAGCGAGGAGAATCTTCTCGAACACCTGGAGCCTCTTGCCACTGAGCCCTAGCTTCTTACCGAGGCCGCGGGCCATGTATCCCCGTAGGCCTATCCATGGATCGATGTAGGCTCGGTGTATCTCCTCGGGCTTCTCCTTCGCAATCTCCTCTATATCAACACCGCCTAGCCTAGAGACAAGCACGACAGGGCGGCGACGAGCCCGGTCCATTGTTATAGAGGCGTAGAGCTCGGCCTCGTGGGGAACAGCCTCCTCGACGAGCAAGACCTTGGGTAGGAGGCCCTTTATCGGCTTATTGAATAGCTCCTCGGCTATCCTTGCAGCGTCCTCAACAGTTTTCGCTATCTTTATGCCACCGGCCTTGCCTCTCCCGCCTACTAGGACTTGGCTCTTAATAGCGACCGGGGGCTCTATTCCGTGCTTCTTTAGTAGCTCCTTTATGTCGGCGCCTCGTTCGAGGACGAAGCCGCGGGGAACAGGTATGCCGTACTTAGCGAATATTTGTTTAGATTCATACTCGTAGAGCTTCAAGGAACAAAACCCACCCTACACGGCTTATCCATGAGCTAGAAAGCCCCTTGGTAAAATAGAAAGTTTTTGCTAGAGGTAGTAAACTGGGTCCATTCGTGCAGCAAAACTGGTTTAATATCACTAGACATGATTCTCATACGTTGGAGAAACGTATACCTCATCACAACTCCTCCACCCTAGTAGCGCGAGGAGGCGCTGTACCTCCTTAACAGTGGCTTTTAGTTTCTCTATGGGCACCCTGGGTACGCCAGCAGCTACTATCAGTACCCGCCTCGTGGTGTCGCGCACCATTGTGTAGCGGCTATCCCGGTGCGGGTAGAGATGCATCACAACCCCCCGGGAATCAACCATTATAGGTACGCCGCTACTCACTTTCTCCTCCCTGCCACCTATTGGCAGGAATACCTCGTCTCCCCTGGAGAGCCTTATCTCGGCGGGAGGCTGGAACGAGTCCATATCATATATGCCGACGGGAACCATGTATTTAGCTGAGGCAATGTTGCCAGCATCCACGACGGGGTTTATCCGCGGCCACCGCCCCCTCAGTGCTCTCCGCACAAGTGCTTCACTACTAGGCCTTGTCTTGGTTGGGTCGATCCCTATTCTCCAGTAGAAGTCCCGGTAGGCTCGTACAATTGGATCGTCTCGTAGTGATTCAAGGCTATATCTCTGCCCTAGGTATTGGAGTAGGTTCTCTACCTCTTTGTCTAAGACACCCGGGTTCAGCTCGCTTACCGGCCTGCCACAGGAAGCTGAGTATGCAGTCCTGATACCCATTTGGGCTGCGTCATCTCTTACTCGTAGAACCTTCTCTAAGCCGGTGCAAATAGTGTTTAGACATTCCTCTCCCAAGGCAGCGAGCCCGTGGGGAAAAAGGCACGTATAGTGGGCTAAAATACGTGCTTACTGCAAGGAGGAATTGGTTTAACCTTATGGAGGCTGGGAGAGATAGATAATTGGAGTATATGAGGATATGATAAAAAAGTATTGGTTAAGGGACTATTTAGCTATATGTGTGGCCCTTAGTGTATTATTTGCCAGACGTTGCCCCATCCGCTCTGTATTCTGAATATGTCGCCGTTGCCTGGTAGGCTGAATCCATAGTATCTTGGGTCTCCGTAGCCGAAGGCGTAGTACTTGGGGTCGCCATAGCCTAGGGCTGCTACTACTGCGGCTACGGCTGCTACTAGGGCTATCTTGGTCTTGGGATCCATTGCTAGGCGTGCGAGTATCTTCTTTAGAGTCTTCATCCCTTTTCACCCCCATGGATTTCTTTTCTCTGTCTCCTCGGCCTCTCGGCCGTGTATAGAGTAGGGCTAGGTGATTGTGGCGTGTCTTTGTAGATGGAAAGGCATATATTGAGAGCGTATGAGCTGAGGCGATGACTTAATACCTTATTAGGTGATTCGAGAAGGTTCTAGGGCGGTCAAGTGAACCTAGTCGCCTTGGGCATTATAGCCGGTATTGTATTGCTACCGGTGCTGAGAGCCCTTGGTCTGCATAGAAAGGCCTCGGTCTATGCGTCGCGGGTTCTCATGGTACTAGCCTTTGTGGTCATATTTCTTGTCGGGGTATTGGCTGGCAGTGCTATTCGAGCGCCGTCTCTCGCTCTAAGTGTTATATTGCTCGGCTTAGCTATGTCGATTACGAGTATCCTGGCTAGCTTATTGGCGGCGTCTCTGCTGCTAATGCCGCGCAAGATGAAGCAGGCAGACAGGGGGATCTCCGGGAAGATGGCTCCAAGCGGAACGTTCACCCCGCTCCGGGCACTTGTAGTGATGGCTCTTGGCTGGGCCCTGGGTCTCTCCTCGCCAAGTCTCTTGGGGGAGGTGTTGGGGCAGGTTCTCTATTACCTTGTCTCCGTCCTAGTGTTCGTAGCTGTGCTCTCGGTCGCGGCCGAGATAGAAGCAATGATCCAGAACACTAGGCTCTTGGGCCTAGGAGCCCTACTGGGCGCCCTAACTATGCTTTCTAGTGGTCTAGTCCTCCTAGTATTCTATCCCCTAACACATATAGAGCCACGAGTACTAGTGGCTATTGGGGCTGCTTCTGGCTGGTATAGCCTGGTAGGCCCATTGCTTACCAGCGTTAACCCCGTGTATGGCGCTATAGGGTTCCTTGCCAACCTGTTCCGAGAGTCTCTGCACATACTTCTCTACCCGGTAGTCTCTGCGAAGGGACTAGCGTTACCAGGAGTAGCGATGGGCGGTGCTACCTCCATGGATACTGGGTTACCAGTCATAGCCATCTATGGTGATAAGGAGTCAATGATAACCGGCATTGTGCAGGGAGTAGTAATAACACTAACTACTCCCGTAGTTTTATCGATCCTGCTCCCTTATAGCTAAGGCAAGTGGTAACTGTGTGACGCGGATAAGGGGGTATAAGGAACTACTTAATCTGTACCAGGGGCGTCACTGGTATGGGCGTCGACCTAGTCTTCGAGCTTCAATACCTGCTCAGCGACGTGCTCGGGGAGGAAATAGTTGTTGAGGACTATAGCTATAGCGATGAAGGAGTATTATGCGTAGAGGCGAGGATCCGCGGAGAGCATAGAAGAGCTTGTATCGAGGTAAAACAATGCAAAGCTGTGAAGAGTCCCGGTAAGCGCGAGAAATGCATAGTAAGATTCCTATCAGCGAACGAGAAAGTGCTGGAGGAGCTGCGCTCCAAGCTCGTAGAGGGCGACAAGGCATGAAGCCCATCGTTATACGAATAGACCCTGGTAATCCCGCGGAGAACGAGCTACTGAGAGCAGCCCAGATTGCTAGGGATGGAGGCCTAGTAGTCTACCCCACGGACACGGTCTACGGCCTGGGCACTAACCCGCTAATACCTAGCGCTGTTACCCGGGTCTACCGCGTAAAGGAGAGACCCATGGATAAGCCCCTACCAGTACTAGTATCGAGCATAGAGGCTGCGAAACGCCTAGTCGAGATGAGCCCCGTTGCCGAGTGCCTAGCTAGGAGCCTATGGCCGGGAGCAGTAACACTCGTACTCCCAGCAAAGCCTATCGCTCCAAGGGAGCTCCATGCGGGGACGGGGAGACTCGGTGTAAGGATGCCGAATCACCAAGTAGCACTAAGACTCATAGAGATGAGCGGAGGGGCACTTGTCGGCACTAGCGCAAACAAGCATGGAAGAGAGAGTCCCCGTACAGCAAAGGAGGCCATTGAGCAACTAAACGGCGAGGTAGATGTGGTGATTGATGCAGGCCCCGCCCCTGGCGGTAGGCCATCAACAGTGGTGGAGATATGGGGTGACGAGATAAGGCTTGTTCGTGAGGGACCCGTAGGTCTAGGCACGATAACGCAGCTACTAGGAGAGTGCAGGCAAAGGGTGAGCGCACAAGGCTAAAATACGCGAGGCAAACCAGGTATTGAATATGGTTGGTTCTCCTTGTCTAGAGAACTAGCATCAACTTACTTATCAAGCATAAAGCAGACTATACGTGAGGCCGAGATAACCGACTATGTTATGCCGATATGGCTCCCCTACTTGGCTAGTATCCTCGCAGTAATAGGGGGTCTTATTATCCTAGTCTACGCGATTATGATTGGCACGGGTATGCACCCGCTACGGCACACCTATTATGCTGGCCCGCATCGAGTTGAGGCACAGGAAACCAATATTGCGATAGGCTTAATAGCACTAATGTCGATAGTAGCCCTAATAGGCACTGTAATAAACCTCTACGTTATATATAAGTGGATAGCTAGGAGGAATGCCCACTTCTCCCGTATACAGCGCTTATACTCCGGTGTCATAAGCTTCCTAGAAGCACTTGGCGTAAGCGACCCCGAGCTCGCGAACATGAAGAACATAGCTGAGGAGGCCCGGTTCCGAGAGTCCGAGAAAAGCGCTGGGCTATGGCTAATACTCTACATAGTGCTAGGCTTCATAGCCTGGGCCTACATAATGCACTTCCTAACCCGGGACTTCGTGGAGCACGAGTACCGCGAGCAACTCTTCTTCAAGAACCTAGCTGAGATAGCGAAGAGGAGAAACCTAGTCCTAGAGCCGCCACGGAGAACAATACCGGATAGGAACACCGTGCTCTACCTAGTATTAACGATAATAACGCTCGGCCTGTTCGGGCTCTACTGGATATACACGGTGACAAGGGACCCCAACGAGCATTTCCTAGAGCACCGCGTATTCGAGCAAAGACTCGTAGGCGTGCTCGAGTCAATGCTCTAGGGAGGGGCCTAGATTCCTCTAAGGAGCACGTGGTATATTAGCCACTGGAGCGGCGCCGGGATATACCTATTAAAGCATAGCTCGCAGTAATCGCCTCGTCCCCGGTATTTTTCCGAGACATTGTTAAGCAGCTCCTCCTCTTCCCGGGAAAGGACTAGGCCAGCAGCCCGTGCTGCATCAGCTACATGTTTCTCCCTCCTAGCGCCAACTACTGGGATAGCGCCGCGAGCCACTAGCCATGCTAGCGCAACAACAGCCTTGGATACACCATGTCTCTTAGCTATGCTCTCTAGCGCTCCTTGTAGCTCTCTATCCCGGGCGGCTCGCAGGAAGACAGGGTCCAGGGCCCTAGCAGCGTTATCGGGCCTCGTCTTGCCAGCAAGCGCGCCCTTAGCCAGAGGGCCCCACGCCATGAGCTTTACGCCTAGCCTAGTTGCCGTGCCTACTAGCTTGTTCTCGGGGACACGGTGAGCAAGACTATAGTGAACCTGGTCAACCAGTATCTCGTATCGATGAAGGCAGTGAACGGCCTCCTCGAGGAGCCTCGAGCCGAAATTGCTGACCCCGATGCCCCATGTAAGCCCCTCATCCATTAACTTCTCTAACAGTCTCGCAACTCTGCACGCACTAAATGGCCAAGGAGGAGGCCAGTGATAAAGAACTATGTCTGGTCTACGGCCAAGCCTACGAGAGGAACCCTCAACTGCTCTTCGGAACCCCGTCCACGTGACACGGTACCCCGCAATCTTCGTGACTATAATCGCCTCCTCCAGCGCCCCGTGGCGGCGCAGTGCCTCGCCTAGGAGACGCTCACTTCTACCATTACCATATATCTCCGCTGTATCGAAGAGGTTAAGACCATTCTCGAGAGCGGCGCCAACCACACGGACAGCGTTGTCGGGGCTGTAGCGCCCCCAGAGCCTGCCACCAGCCTGCCAAAAACCGATACCGATAACGGGTACCCGGAGACCGCATCTATGCCCGAGACACGTCCTCCTAGGACCCTCCTTGCCCAAAACGCGTGCCTCCATTAAGGCGCGTCCTAGCCTAGCTCGTGAACCTCTCTCCTAATCTCCTCCGGCTCATAGGGCTCCGTGTCGTAGCGTATATAGAACTCGTTGAACTCGCCGCGATAAGGCTCCCAGACAATAACGACCCTCTTAACCCTTGCCAGTGGCGGGCCCCGGTGAGCCCACTTTATAACCTCCTCAACCGCCTCCCTAGGGCCCTCAACAACAGCCTCAACGCTGCCATCGGGCATGTTGCGGACCCAGCCCTTTACCCCTAGGCTGTCAGCGACCTCCTTCATAGTAGCGCGGAAGAACACTCCCTGCACTCTGCCATATATGCGTAGATAAGCCCTAGCCATCTCGGCCACACTGATTCACCCCGTTTCCTCGGCCTCCCTTCTAGCCATGTAATACTCTTCTACAATATACTCGACGGTCGTGCCTAAATAGGCTTCCTCCCTAGGCAATTAGGGGAGCATACATACTGCCTAGCCCTAGTAATCACAGAGCCATGTTTCTCAGCTACTGCCCTAACCAGGTCAAGGCCTAGCTCCACGATCCTTGAGCGACGAAAACGATTCCGCGCAAAGCCCTTGGCGGCATCGGCTCCGAGAAGCTCTATCGCGGCCTCGCTCGGTGCCCGTAGCGTACCCAGCGCAGAAGCTAGGAGAGGCGGCCTAAACATGAACCCCTGACCAACCATTGCTACTGGGGTGTCTCCCCTCCTCCAGTAATGCGGTGAATAGACAAGCTGGGGCCATCTACGGAGAGCCTCTCTCCACCCCATTGACTTGGTATCGAGTATCCCTTCGATAACGATGCCTCCCACGAAGTATACGCCAGCGAGCCCCCTTCTCACTAGTTTTCCGGGCCTAGTAGCTAGGCCCGCATAATCCTCCCTGACAAGACCAGCAACGAATAACAAGACGTCGCCACGCCCAAGACTCCTCGGCAGTCTCCCACGAGGAGCCCAGTAACCAGTATAGAAGCCCTTATCGAGCCTAGGATCGTTATGGAGAACCGGGCTATACCTAGCCATGTAGAAGGACAAGGAGCGAAGGCTACAAGGGGACAAGAGGCACTGTGGCCGAAGAAAGCATGGCACCCTCCTCATAGGCCCCGTCTCTGGTATAGGGATGAGACTAGCACAGCCACCTCGGTGAAGAACCGAGTACTGGCCACCATTAGCAGTATCGCTCCAGGCCCGGAGTACTAGGCCGCGGGCCAAGACCCGGCTACCTTCCAGTGCTTCCTCTCTATAGTCCCTCGCAGAAACCACCACTATACCTGGTAAGACGAGAGACTAGTTATTGGCAACGATTATGCCTGAGGCCATGTTTTTATCTAAGCACCCTAGTAGTTCTCTACTTGGCGTAAGGCTATGCCCGAGGAACTCTACGAGAAAGAACACCTCTACCCCCCAGAAGAATACGTGAGAGTAGACGCTGATTCCCTAAAGGAGTTCGTCTCAAGCGTTTACCAGAAACTAGGCCTAAGAAAAGAATACGCCGACAGGATAGCCGATAACCTCGTCGCTGCAGACCTAATGGGTATCTCAAGCCACGGAGTTCAGAGGATAAGGAGGTATATTGGAGGCATCAAGGTAGGCTCCATAAACCTCAACCCAAACATAAGAATAGTAGCTGACGCAGGCGCAGCAGCACTAGTAGATGGCGATAATGGCCCCGGCCAAGTAGTCGGGACCTATGCAATGAACCTAGCCATAGAGAAAGCAAAGAAACACGGAGTAGGAGTTGTCTTCGTGAGACGGAGCCACCACTACGGCATCGCTGGCTACTACGCCCTAATGGCCGTCGAGCACAACATGATAGGAGTCTCAATGACTAATGCTAGGCCCCTAGTAGCCTACGTGAACACACTAAGCAAGTACCTAGGCACAAACCCAATAGCAATAGCTGCTCCAAGGAGGAACCCGCCACCATTCCTCTTCGACGCTGCTACAAGCACAGTTCCAGTGGGCAAGATCGAGATATACGCGAAGACGGGGAAGAAGGTTCCGCATGGTTGGGCAGTAAGCCTCGAGGACGGAAGAGAACTAACAGGCGACGCAGCACCAATACTGGATGCAATAAAGAAGGGCAAAGCAGCCCTACTACCACTCGGAGGACTCGGCGAGGAGACAGGCGGTCACAAAGGAACCGGGTTCGCAGTCATAGTTGAGCTACTATCAGCCATCGTCAGTGGAGCAGCGTGGACAATACATGTACGCAACACGAGTGACCCCCAGCCAGCAAACGTAGGCCACTTCTTCATGGCGATAAACATAGGCGCCCTAGTCCCCATGGAGGAGTTCTACGACAGGCTCGAGAAAATGATAGAGGAGATAAAGAACCTACCCAAGCACCCACAGGCAGACAGGATATGGATACCCGGAGAAAAAGCATGGCTCACAATGCAGACACGCAAGAAGATAGGAGTACCACTACACCGCAACGTCTTCAACGACCTAAAGAAAGTCGCAGAAGAAGTAGGAGTACCCTTCACAGTGAAAGTGCTCAAAGAAACAGCATAGAGCAACCCTTGATAGAGTATGCATATTTTTCTAATCCTTTATTACTCCCTTGCTCAGGATTGTACGTAATTACGTAATTATTTGATAAAATATGATGCTATGCTCCTTTTCCTTAGCAGCTGCAATTAAGGAGCTGTAGTAATAAGCCGCAGAGATTCTTCTCGCAATTTGCGGGAAATATCGGAGGGCGTCGCCTCTGCTCAGCATGCATCATTTTATTAAACATTGTGTCGCTACGCCTATAGTGAATAATGCCAGCAATAATCCTTACAGTCGCGTAGCCTGGCACGCCCCTAGCGATGGTCTCGCGAACCTTCTCTATGTCTCTGTGCTCCGGTCTTCCTGTCTCCTCTACCACGACGCCTCTATTACCGCTTATGTAGAGTACGTCGGCATGCTTCCAATTGGCACCAGTATTGGCTAGTGCTTTGTCTATGCTTACCCTATGGCATCTCTGCACGGCCCTATGATGCGCCAAGGAAGTCTCCTCTCCTTACTGGTTCTCTGCAAGAGCTAGGAACCCTCTAGCAGTGGCAAGCTCCTTGGCGATGCGCGCGAACTCGTCCTCGGCTATACCCTCGGAGTCAACTGGCACGGGTTCTATTACTGCCTCTCCATTGCCTCGGCGGACAAGGTAGGCACCAACATTGCGGTAATCGAGTCCCTTCCTGCCACGCGAGGCAGCCATTATCAAGTTATTTATTTCGTAGACAAAGTAATCACTATGAGTAGTCGCAATAACCCATTTCTCGTTCTCCCTAACAGCCCACGCTACCAGGTCAGCGAGAAGAACTTGGGCCCGGGGGTGAAGATGAGCCTCCGGCTCCTCGACTATGATTAACCGTGGTTCTCCACTGTTAACTAAGGAGGCTACTATAGTAGCGCTCTCACGGGCGCCCGAGGGAGCAATGGGCATAGGCAGTGTTTCGCCAGTCCATGTTCTCACATAGATGCTGTAAACGCCGCCCTCTATCCGGGGCTCAAGCCTAACACCAAGCTCTTCTAGTAGCTTCTCGGCCTCAGCTGGCATTGCCGGGTTCACTGCTAGGCGCTCGGCGAGCATGTAGTAATAAGCTATAAAGGCTTGATCGGGGAAATGAGTCTCGGATAATAGCGCTGTAAAAGGCCTAAGTAGGACTCTTAGAACGCCAGCCCTGCTATCCACTAATAAGGCTGTAGCCTCCTTCGTGGCAAGCATTACGGGGGCGAAGAATCGTTGAAGAACTGTGTTTGCGAACCGAGATAATTCTTGGTAGAAATCCGCTACCGTGGCGACCTTTTCTTTCGTCCATGTCTCATCACCTACAAGGAGCACGCCTCGTTCATTATCAATTCTTATTAGGGACACAACCTTGTCTATTAACTTATCACAACAATCTATGGCAACGTCTATGCGGCCCTCCCTATTAATGACGATGCGTAGCAATAAATTATCGGCACCTATTACCTCAATTATGCCTCTACGCTCTTTTTTCGTAATTATTGAGGATAGTGTTTTTCCATAGACTTCTGGTAATCTTTTCTCTAAGCTACGCGCCAACGCTCTAGGCACTACGTCTCGTACAAGGACAAAAAGTATCTTTTCAAGAATATCTTTAGCGTTAGTGGGCTTGCTCCTTTTTATGCTATCTATTAGTGTCTTTATACACTGCGTGCCGATTTTCTCATTAATTAAGTTTCTTATAGTATCTAGATCGGGTTCAGTTATTGTAAGAGCCCAGATAAGATATGCTAGAAATGATTTACCAGCACTATTCTTGCCGATAATAAGTGTCAATGGTTTAATGTCTATGCTTTGACGCGACTTAAAAGGCCCAATATTCTCTAGCGATATTATAGCCATGAAGAACTACCTCGTATTTCCATTATAACAGCTCTAGCTACCCTAAATCTTTAGGCTTAGTGGTTTACTGTATGGGGTTTCTTCGACACTATGTTCTTTATAGACTATTTTTCCCCTAACAATTGTCATAGTTACAGTAAGACACTTTTGTAACGAGTAGATTATGTAGGGTGTTAGTGTTGCTTTTGAGTAGTAGTTGAATGTTGCTCTACTATGTGTTTCCCTTGCCACGACTATGCTTGCTCGGTACCCTGGCTCGAGGAGGCCTAAGCTGGTTACTCCTAGCAGCTTTGCTGGTCGAAGAGATACTAGTTCTAGGTAGTTTTCTATGCTTAGTGCTCCTCGGCTAACTAGGCAGTAGAGAACGCTAGGCCAGTGCTCTAGCCACGGTACCCCGGGCGGGCATAGCAGGGGATCCCCTGTCTTCTCCCTCGGTGAATGGGGTGCATGGTCGCTTGCTACTAGGCTTATCTCCCCGCCTAGGAGGAGTTGGAGCATTTTCTGCTTCTCAGTCAGCCCTCTTATCGGTGGGTTTACTCGGTGCAGGCAATCGTTTCCCGGTTCTAGGAATAGGTAGGTCGGGGTAGTGTCTACTGTGAAGCCCTTCCTTCTAGCAGCCCGTACTGTGCCTGGGCATGTTGCATGGGTTATGTGTATACGTGCGCTCGGAGACAGCTCGGCCAGGTAATCTACTGCTGCTGTTTCCCAGTAGCAGCCCCGTAGCGTTCTCCTCGAGTCCTCGTTCTCCGCTACTGGTTTCTCTGCCTCTGGTAGCTCGGGGTGAACAACTGCTAGGTGGCTCGAGGAGAGTATCTTGTCCACGCTTCTTGCTCGCTCCTCGAGGTCTCGTGGATATATCTTGAACCCAGCTACCCCCGGCACAGAGGCTAGTTTCTCTATCTCGTCGGGGCTAGGCGGCACCGCGGCATAGACCATGTAGTCTACTAGGCTCCTTTCCCGGAGCGCTTGGAGCTTCGCCGCCAGGGCCTCGGCGCTGTCTAGCCTGGGCACAGTGTTCGGCATGTCCGCCACGAGCACTATGCCTCCAGCAGCTGCTGCCCTTGACCCCGTGTACTCGTCCTCCTTGTAGCCCTGGCCAAGCCCGCGGAGATGAACATGGATATCAACGAAGCCGGGTAGCACCATGTAGTCCTTGCCGCGTAGATCTATGACCTTCTCAGCCCCCGGTGGCTCCTCTCGGAGCCCTTCTATGCGCTCCCCCTGGATGATGATGCATTGCTCGCCTAGTCTGCCGCGTGGATCAACTAGCTCTGCGCAAATGACTAGTTTACTGGGCATCCCTCCTCAACCCATCTAGTGAGACTAGTCGCTGCCAGGTATGCCCCGTCCCTGCATAGGAGCAGATCCGTGCCCGGGATGCTGCACTTGCCACAGAACCCCATACCGCACCTAATAATCCTCTCAGGGGCCAAGAACAGCTTATCCAGTACGCCGTGTCTCTGTGCCCACTTGTGTAGAGCGCATAGCATCGGGTTAGGCCCAGCAGCATAGATGGAGGCGAAACCGCTGACTCCTAGCCCGTCTAGTGCATCGAGAACGGTTCCCTTCAAGCCCTTGCTCCCGTCCTCGGTCGTGTAGACGATTCTCGAGTCGCCAGCGTAGCTCTCTATGGGTGCTAGCTCCGCTGCGCTCCGCGCCCCATAGATGAGCAGCGTCTCCGAGCCCCCTTGGGATGCTTGCCGCGCAACGGGGAGGGCGGATGCCACACCAACACCTCCAGCAACAACGACTATTTTCTGGCCTCGTGGCTCCACCGGCCTACCCTGGGGGCCTATGGCGCCCGCGAACCGTGGCGGCTCCTTGACGATGCTCCTCGTTGTCTCGCCGCGCTCCTTCACAAGGAAAACCATTGTCTCCTCGTCGCTGTAGAGTGGTGATAAGGGGATAGCTTCTAGCCCGGGGACCCAGAAGAGAATGAACTGCCCAGGCCTAACCAGGGGGAATCCTTCACTCAGCACCCTGTACCTAGCCATTACTAGGCCGGGGCCGCGCCACTCCACCTCCTCCAGGCGTAGGCTAGTATAGCTATACCTCTGGGCAGCCGCGCAAAAAGCCGCGCTACTAGCGGTATTACCCATGGCGTGCTACCCGCCTATTAGCTGCTCCACTATGTCCTCGGCTGTCAGGATAGTGCCGCAGTACACGCATTGTAGGCGGAGCGGGTTCTTGCTGAGAACCCGGAACCTCGGCTTAATGGGCTCCCTTGGCTTCCTAGTTATGCAGGTCGGGTTGGGGCAGCGTAGGATGTTCTCGATTATGCTTGGTAGCTCTACGCGCTTCTTCTCCACGACCTCGTAGTCCTTCACGATGTTTATCGTCGCTGTCGGCGCTATTAGTGCTATCTTGTTCACCTCTTCTGGGCGTAGGTGGCGATTCTCTATCTTCACGATATCCTTCTTGCCGAGCTTGCGGCTCTCAACATTCATGACAACGGCTACCCTTAGGCCCTCCTCGCCGCTAATACCCAGTATCTTTAGCACAGCGAGGGCGCGGCCCGCGGGTATGTGGTCTATTACTGTTCCCTCACGTATCTTCCTTACAAGAAGAGACTCAGCGCCCAGGACTACTCACCTCCAAGCACCGAGGATAAGGGCTAATAGCGCCATTC
>JALVHV010000087.1 GCA_027028845.1 Pyrodictiaceae archaeon
GCTATTACTACGTAGCCTCTTGTTCCTCGGTGGAAATGGCTTGCAACCGCTTCGTGTATGGCTCCTCTCCGCCTCCCCATCGCTACTGCCTCGCTATTTTAGGCACGACTGGTTCTACTTATAGTGATTAAGGAGGTGCGCAAGCCTTGGCGCCTCGCGGCTACATAGACGCGGGCGAGAAGTGGTACTATGTTCTCCATCCCCGCCCAGTGTACATCGTCCTCGCTGAGCACGCTGGGAGGGTGAACTTCATGGCTGCTTCCTGGGTTATGCCTTTTAGCGAGGAGCCTCCGAGGATCGTGGCTGCGCTCGAGAAGGAGGCTTATACGACTGAGCTCGTCAAGGCCTCGGGTATCTTCACGGTTAATGTCCTGGGTGTTGAGCACGTTGATTTCATCTATGGTGCTGGAACTACTAGTGGGCGTAGAGTGGATAAGCTTAGTGTTCTTGGTGCAGAGGTTTCTCGGGACACGGTTACTGGGGCTCCTAGGCTTAGTAGGCCACGGCCAATAGGGGTAGTAGAGGTCAGGGTACACAGGTTACTGGATGATCTAGCCGAAGATGTTTACCTGGTAGTAGCTGATGTAGTCGCTGCCTATGCCGATGAGTCATTGTTTAATACGCGTTATGGCTGGGAGATACGTAGAGCGAGGATAGCAATGCATAGTGCTGGTAGAGCCTTTACAACGAATAACGGGCTCTACGTTGCCAAGAAGCGGGGGAGTTAAACACACGCTTATAACGGGCCCTGGGCGTTGTAGCCTATATCTTAGGAGAAAAGTTTTCGGAGAAGCAGATGGGCGGGTGACCACCGAATGGTAGTCAATATTCGTCTCGAGAAGATAAGTGACTATGAGTGGATGATACCTAAGGGAGCCAAGGCTTGTATGAGGGTACCAGCCATAATATTCGCTGACGAGTTCCTCCTCGAGAAGATGAAGGGCGACCTAACGCTCGTACAGGCTGCAAACGTCGCTTGCCTCCATGGTATCCAGAAGTACAGCATCGTTATGCCAGACGGTCACCAGGGCTATGGGTTCCCCATTGGCGGAGTAGCAGCAATGAGCATAGACGAGGATGGCGTCATTAGCCCCGGCGGCGTGGGCTACGATATTAACTGTGGTGTCAGAGTTATCCGCACCGATCTAGACATAAAGGATGTTAAGCCAAAGCTACGCGAGCTAATAGATGAGCTGTTCCGGAACGTGCCAAGCGGGCTCGGTAGTACTGGCAAGGTTAGGGTTAGTATTCAGGAGCTTGACCGCGTACTAAACGAGGGCGTTGAGTGGGCCGTTGAGAAGGGCTATGCGTGGCCAGAGGACCCGGAGCACATAGAGGAGAGGGGGAGCTGGAAGCTAGCGGATGCCAGCAAGGTTAGTAGGAGGGCTAAGCAGCGCGGAGCTGCACAGCTAGGCACCCTGGGTAGCGGCAACCACTTCCTCGAGGTACAGGTTGTAGACAAGATCTATGACCCAGCTATAGCCAAGGCTATGGGCATCACGCACGAGGGCCAGGTAACGGTGATGATTCATACGGGTAGCCGTGGACTCGGCCACCAGGTTGCTAGCGACTACCTAATGATAATGGAGCGTGCCATGAGGAAGTACGGCATAAGGCCTCCAGACAGAGAGCTCGCAAGCGTGCCCTATAGTAGCAGGGAGGCACAGGACTACATACGAGCGATGGCTGCTGCCGCCAACTTTGCCTGGACGAATAGGCAGCTCATAACTTACTGGACAAGGGAGAGCTTCAAGAAGGTCTTCCACCGCGACCCAGACCAGCTAGGCATGAGACTAGTCTACGACGTTGCCCACAACATCGCCAAGATAGAGGAGCACGACGTTGACGGCAAGAGGATGAAGCTAATAGTGCACCGCAAGGGAGCGACCAGGGCGTTCCCGCCAGGGCATCCAGAGATACCCAAGGACTACCAGTCAATAGGCCAGCCAGTCCTAATACCGGGCAGCATGGGTACAGCAAGCTACATACTCGTAGGTGTCCCGAGTGGAGCTAGGGCATGGTATACTGCGCCCCATGGAGCCGGTAGGTGGATGAGCAGAGCGGCAGCGAAGAGGACAAAGACGTACTCACAGGTAGTGAGGGAGCTGGAGGCCAAGGGCATACTGATAAGGGCGAGTGATAGAGCGACAGTTGTTGAAGAGATGCCGGAGGCGTACAAGGACGTTGACAGAGTGGCGCTCGTTGCCCAGAAAGTGGGCATAGCAAAGATAGTTGTAAGACTAAGACCAATAGCAGTAACAAAAGGCTAAGACGCTTAGAACAAAGGATACATAGCTTAGCCCTTTCAACATTTTTACTCCATGCTTGTCTCTAGGGGCTTTATGCTAGTTCTTAGCTCGAATCTGTGCCTAAGTGCCTCTACTGCCTCTTTCCCCGGTATTGCTGGGTCTATGAGGAAGACTTCTAGGAATGGATTAACCTCTGCCTCTACCAGGTGCCCTGCTAATGGCTCGTCTGGTTTCCTCGCGACTATTGCGTGTAGGTGTGGTTTGCACTCATTGTTTTTGCAGACTATGTTGCCGTTTAGCGTGATTACTTCTAGTACATGGTTCTCTAGAGGCTCTATGTCGGCGTAGTGGTATGTAGCTGTTGTCTGCTCATATACTGCTAGTCTTGCCCTCGCGAACCCACCTATAGCCGTAACCATTAGGAACGCTGACCCTGTTTCGAGCGCTAGTTTTGCTATAGCGTCTGGTAGCCGGGCTCCTTTCCCTATTTTTGCAAAGAAGACACGGGCTGGGCTAAGGGGCTTAAGGAGGCTCATGGCAGGGGCTCCTCGGGAGTATTTTTGGCAGTACTGTGGCTTGTATGGGTTGTGTTGTTGCTTTCTGGGTAAACCTAATAACCAGGAGCTTATATCTAGAGCCGATACATCGGCTGACGAATCAGTGGGCTGACAAGGCTATGCCGGGAACGAGGCAGGGGTTACGAGGAGCCGCCATATACAGGGTTAACCTAGTAGCCTTGGTGATAATATCGTTTCTTATACCGCTAGGTTTTAGCGCTGCTAACCTCATCGTGCCCTACTACATTCTCGCGCTTAAGGGTGTGCTGCGGCAACTACCCGAGCATGTTGGCTCACTACACGCCTATCGCGCCGCCGTGGAGATGGGTGTCCTTGTATCGGCTTTCATGGGTACGAGGGCTGTTCTTGCAGCTGTCTCGGGGTGGCTTAGTGACCGCCTAGGCCGGAAGGTAATGATTGTTTCCGGGATGGTTCTCTACGCTGTACTCGGCGTCCTCTACGCGTTGACGACTAGTGTTTGGCAACTAATAGTTCTCCGAGCCGTGCAGGGCGTTGCTTCCGCCCTAGTATGGCCTGTTGCTGAGACCCTCATAGTTGAGAGTGTTAGGCCAGAGTTCCGGACACGGGCTCTAAGCCTATACGTCATAGCTAGCAATGTCGGTAACATCGTTGGCCCCGTAATTGGTGGAGCCGCGTACGAGGTTAGCAGGAGGCTCTATGCAAGTGAAGGCGTGCTCGCTGTGCTCCGGATGCCCTTCATAATAATAACTGCTGCGACGCTGCCAGGCGTCTTCCTAGCCTTCCTCGTCAAGGAGACGCTCGGGGAGAGTAGAGAGGCTGAGCATCGCGGCAAGACGAGGTTCCATGGAGGCTTGCTCCAGTTACCGTTGGCGGTTAAGCGGGGCCTCCTAGCCTTCTACATCAA
>JALVHV010000088.1 GCA_027028845.1 Pyrodictiaceae archaeon
GAAGGTTTACCTGCCGGCCCGGATGTTGATAAGAGCGACGAGATAATTATTGTTGAGGGTAGGGCTGACGTAATAAATCTACTGAGATATGGGTATAGGAACGTTATAGCTCTAGAGGGGGCACGTGGCAAGATACCTGAGACCATAATTAAGCTAGCTAAGACAAAGAAGGCAATAGCATTCGTAGACGGTGATCACGGTGGAGACTTAATTCTCTGGGAGCTCCTACGAGTAGCCGACATCGACTATGTAGCCCGCGCTCCACCTGGAAAGGAGGTAGAAGACCTAACAGGTAAGGAAATAGCCCGTGCTCTTAGCAATCTTATACCAGCTAGAGAATACCTGGCAATTCTAGAAAAGAAGTTCCGGCCGCGAAAAGAGAAGCAAAAGTCTATTCAAGAGGCAAAAGAGAAACCAGCTCCTCAGCCACCATCTCTACCTAAGCCATCAGCGCAGCCAGTAATACAAGTAGAGGTTGAGAAAGTAGAGTTACCCGAGCCAGTAATTGAGCAAATAAAGCAGCTTAGTGGCACACTAGAAGCGCTAGTTTATGACAAGAACTGGAATCTTCTTGAAAAAGTAAGTGTACGTGATGTCTATAACTTCCTAGAGAAAATAGAACCGGGCAAAGCCTATGCAGTAATTTACGATGGCATAGTGACTCAGAGAATGCTTGACCTTGCAGCTGAGAAACAGATAAAGCTAATTATAGCTAATCGCCTAGGCTCTATAGAGAAGAGGCCTCGGGACGTAATAGTGCTCACATTTAACGATGTTGTTTCATAGCATTTTTGTTACCTTTTTTGTTCTTTTATTTTCCAGTTTTTCACTTATCTTGTTGAGACTATATTTTTATGTTTGGTATTACAAGTAGGAGTGTTAATAGAGATATCATGTTTGTTAATATCGTAGCACGTTGCTCGTCTCGTAGTATCCTAGCCAGAGTGTCTTGTACGACCCGTGCCCCATCAGTTATAAAGAGGGGGGCAGCATTTATGGCTGCAAGACCTATATTGATTAGCTCCGTGAACAGTATTATAACGAATAGCGTGTATGCAGCATTAGCACTCAACCCGATATCGACAAGGCTCTTAGGCACTGCTGTAAAGTATATGCCTATTCTATCATAGCGTAGTCTTTCCTTTCCCTGTATATTAGGTGGTGCAGCTTTTTTCACAACTGTTACATTAGTATTGTTTATTAGCTGAAACACTATTATTAAGGTTATATTTGCTATAGTCCCGCCATTCTCGTTCCTAAGCTTTATCATGGCTTCCTCAAACCTAGTTATATCCAAGGGCCCGCTATTGTTTATGTAAATAGCCTTTACGAGAACCCCTCTCTTTAGCCCATACTCTTGAGCAAAGGAGTTCGGGGCAATGTTAACTATGTACATGTAATAACCGTTAGCCACTAAAGGCTTCATAGCTGCCAATAATAGTAGCCAGAGTACAACGTTTGCTAAGACACCTGCAGAGTAAACACGGAGCCTCGCTCTAAGCGGAGCTCTTCTTAGCTCATCTTCGTCTGGTTCAACGAAGGCTGCTGGGAGTAGTCCTAAGAAAACAAGGAATCCTGCATACTTTACATCAATACCTGAATATCTTGCTGCGAGGGCATGCATAACCTCGTGAGCAATAACAGCTATCCCTAGACCCGGTAGTAGGTAAAGAAACGTTCTGATATCTATCGATAAACCAGGTATTAGGGGGACTATGGGCGCTGCTCCTGCTGGTCTCCCTGAGACCAGTAACAGTATACGTTCGACAAGCATCTTGTAGAATAGGAACATGAGTACAAAGACCGATAATATGCCGAGGTCAAGGAAGAGCCCGACCACCTTGCTGCCACGTAGCTTATCAAAGCTCTCAAATCTTTTTCTCATCTTAATAGCTATGACAAGCGGGCTCGCTTCTATCCTCTCGCTCCGCCTCCTGCTAAGAATAATGCCCGCAAGTATCCATGCAGTAACATAGAATAGCAGTAGCTGCGCTGTTGATACCACTGGAGACAACCCCGCGGAGCACAAAACAACAGACTACTGGATAAAAACCACTTAGTCTCCATCATCGTACATTACGGCAGACGCGTCCGAGACAATAACGAGGGGCTTGCCGCTATGGTTAGAGAGAAGATTGAGAGACGACCAGAGCATAGAGTAGTTGTCTATGACGAGAGGCGTTGGGCTCTACTGAGAAAGCTTAGGGAGGAGGCTACTAGGATAATGAAATCACTTATGGAAGCGGGTATAGCCTCCATAGTTCATGGCAGTGTTGCCCGCGGGGATGTCCACGAGGGAAGCGACATAGACATATTTGTCCCCTTCACAATACCTTCGTACCGTATAGAACTCGCCCTCGAGAGAGGCGGATTCCATATATCCCATAAACTAATTGTACAAGCTACTCCCTCTAGTACGCCCAAAGCCTATATAGTCCTAGACCCGGATGAGAAACGGGTAGTTAGCTTTCCGCTAGGAAAACTCGCTAAAAGAGAGTACGAGTTCTATTACTTTGGCGGAGCACTAGATCTTCAAGGCTTGCTAAGGAATATCCGCGTACCAGGTGTTGATAAGCGACTGGTACTAATCGAGCCTACTCCGCAGGGGCATATAGAGTATAGTATCATTGGGCGAGAAGCCGAAGCAGCTAGGAAAATAGGCATAAGTGTAGAAACTGTTCTCGAAAGAGTACGTGTTCTTACAAGGAGAGACGAGGTAGGCAGAACTGGTGTATTTGTTAAGGTCGAGTTGGAGCCTTGGGACTCTATTGAAGAGGCTGCTAAGCGTGTAGCACGCAACAACCCATTGTTTAGGCGCGCATTGCGCGAGCGTGCATCGCCAATAGTATAGGAAAGGTGGTTAGGCGTGCGTGGAGGGAATACCCAGAAGCATTTAGTGATTGTGCCAGGCGTGTATGCATATATAGGTGATTTGCCTAAAGGATGCAAGCTTTGTATTCAGGGAACAAAAATGGTTATATTCATAACTGGTGTGTGCCATGATAAATGCTTCTACTGCCCGGTCTCCAGAGAGCGTTTTGGAAAACCCATGGCTTACGCTGATGAGGAACCTGTTCATAAACTAGAAGATCTTGTTGACGAAGCTCTTCGAATAGGCGCTGATGGTGCCAGCATAACTGGAGGCGATCCTCTAGTAGCACTAGATAGGACGATAAGGGCGATAAAGCTCTTAAAGGAACTATTTGGAGAAAACTTTCACATCCACTTGTATACAAGTGGTCGCTACGCCACAGCTAGTGTGCTAAGGGAGCTAGAGCGCGCTGGACTTGATGAAATACGTTTCCACCCAACAGCTCAATGGCTCCTAAAAAGAATAGAAACAGCTATAAAAATCTTGAGACGTGTGCGCGTGGGCATTGAGGTGCCCGTGCTCCCCGATAAAGTTGATGAACTAAAGTCTCTTATAAAGTGGCTAGACGAGATAGGTGCCGAGTTCATAAACCTCAATGAGGCAGAGGTTTCGCCATCAAATATCACAGAGCTTATGAAACGTGGCTACAAGGTTCATAGGGATGCTCCAATAGTACTAGGTAGCGAGGAGGCAGCGATAGAGTTAGTGAGATGGGCTCTTGAGAATACAAGGAGAATAACGGTTCATTATTGCCCGGCTCGCTATAAGGATAGAGTTCAAATGCGAATACG
>JALVHV010000089.1 GCA_027028845.1 Pyrodictiaceae archaeon
GGGGAGCGTATCGGTATCCTGCTTAAGAATCTAGGAGTGCGCCTAGAGGAAGCTATTGAGCTGTTCTTAGAGAACCTAAAGACAGCTATACGGGAGAAAGACAAGATAATAGTAATGACGTCTAATAAAACTGATAGAGCTATTAAGGGCTTTGTAAAAGGCGTTGCAAAGGCATATGGTGCTGAGATGAGGGAGGAAGGAGATATACTGGTTATTGGCATAGGTGCCGACTAGGCAGCTATGAGGGTAATTGTTCTCAGTATACCAGGCAAGGACCTTATCATTGTTACAGCTTTATCTATCTTTCTTAGACTATCCGATATTATACGTACTACTATATCGTACTCGCCGTAGACTACACTGGGTTCCGCTTCGACCCCTACATTACGAGCTATATCCTTTATTTTCTCGATAATTTCGTACTCTTTACCAACCTCCGCGACTATTAGGAGATAAGCTAGTACTTTTTCTTCCCCCACAGAGACACCACCTCTACGAGAGAGCACAGTCACGTAGATATAGTACACTTGTAACCGAATTTAGGACTACCTCTAAATCACTAGATATCCTCTTACCAAGTCAAAGCCTTTATATCGATAATCAGTCTTCTTTAAACAAACAACGATATCACGAGCACTACTTATTCCTAGAGCACTAAGTAGAATATCAAGCATATCTATTTCAGAATCATCCCTGACAACTATGAAGCTCTTGAGAGCAAGCACCCTGGAGCCTATAGATAAGCACACATTACTTATACTACGTGGCGAGATAAGCATAACACCGCTCATACCCACTACGTCACCTCACTATGTATTATAAGGAGCCGAATGTTCAAAAGCCCCTCCAGCAGAGAAGGCTTGGGGGGATGAGGCGTGCCCTCAGTAGATGAGTGCCTAAAGATAGTGGAGAAACTGTATAAGGAAGGAGTCCCCGTCAAGGAGATAGCAAAGCACTGCGGTAACAGTATGAGCACGGTATACAAGGTCCTTGACAGACTAGAGGCGATGGGACGTATAAAGAGGAGAAGGGGACACTACACTAAGCATAGGCGCCTAAGCGAAGAAGAACTAGAACAAATAAAGAAGCTCTACACGCAGGGAGCGAGTATCTACGAGATCGCTAGGAGACTCGATAGGCCTGAATCAACGGTTTACTATGCATTAAAGAGGCTTGGGCTAAAGTAACTGGGATAAAACAATATTTTCGTTGCTTCTTCATAACCTTTTTGATCATATTTAGTAATCGAGACAAATAATCATAGGGGGCGAGCCATTAGGTAAGCATCTTCTCCGTCAAGATAATACATCGGGATAACACGTACCTTCTTGAAGCCGAGTTTCTCGTAAAGCCTAATAGCAGGCAGATTAGAAACCCTAACCTCGAGATAAACCTCCTTACACTCATATACCTCCTTAAGGGAACGTAGCGCGTTCTCCATTAATCGGCGGCCTATGCCTCTCCGTCTATAGCCCTCAAGAACCGCGATAGAGACTATGTGTCCCTTCTTAACAATGCTTCCCTCAACCAAATAAGGTGCGCCAAACTCAACCCTCGACATCACGTAACCAACAACTTTGCCGCCTACCTCGGCTACGTAGAATGCCTCGCCCCATCTCTCGAGGTGCTCCTCGAAGAACCACTCCGGATAGTTCTCCGGGAGCGAGACCTTGTTAATATACATAACTATTGGTATATCCTCTTTCTTTGCCTTCCTAATAACGACGGCTTCGTCTAGACTAGTATTTGGCATCAATTACCACCTCCTTAGCCAAAGTAGCTAGTATACTAAAGCTCTTCCTGGAATACCAGAGTATCTCCTTTGCAATTGAATTCTCTGTACCTACGCAGATTCTCCTCATAGCTGGGATAAGCGATTACACAACTATATATCTAGTCTCGTGAGACCTAGTACTGGCTGTCCGAACACTATTTTTCAGCAATACCATTCCCTCCACACTACACTGGGCTCTCCTGGCGGCGACGAAGAATGAGAGTATTTAAGCCACGAATAGGGAGCGGCGATGATGGCTACACTTATTGCATTATAACTAAGCGCAAAGTACCTAAAACTCATAGCTGTATAGAGTTCGTTGGAGCACTTGATGAGGCTGAGGCGAGTCTTGGACTAGCGCAGAGCCTATTAGAGGCACTTGCACCGAACCTTAGCGAGGAGGCCAAGATCCTAGAATATATGCAGAAAATCCTATTCCGCATAGGATTCACGCTAGCCGGGCATAACTGTATAGATAACAGCGATGTCCGGCGCATAGAGGAATATATAGACGAGTATGCCTCGGAAATAGAGCCGCTCTTCGTGCTTAATGGAGGACACCCAGCAGCGGCAGCTACGTCCTTCGCGAGAGCGACAATTCGTAGAGCAGAGAGGAGCTATTGGAGATGCATAGCCGAAGCAGAACTAGCTAGCTCAAAGAAGGAAACAATAGCTAAGTTATTGAACAGGCTCAGTGACTTAGCATTCCTTCTCCAAATCCACATAAACAAAGTAACTAATAAGAAGACGCAAAGGGCAACATGTAGAGAATAGTGGCTCGGGCACAAGCCATCCAGGCTTTTGCGTATAACCATATATTAAACAAGAGTAATTGTCACTAATTCGTGGCCCCGATGAAGAACGATGGGCGGCCAGACGGTCATGAATGAGGATACATTGTAGCGCGGAGGGGCTTGTCCCCTTTGCGACTGATAGCTCTATGCAACAGGGGCAATGAGTACTTGCATAACCTCATTAACCGTAGTGGTGCTGAGAAACCTATAGTGCTGCTTCTAGGCGGGACATTACTCCCAAGTAAGAATAGAATAGATAGAGTATACAGCATTACTGGGCGCTTCGACGACCACCACGTAGCTACGCTTCTTGACGAGAGAACAATATTTATTGAGAGCAAGGTTCAATATATTGGTGATAACTGGTATATCGCGGGAATAGGTGGAAGAGACCCAATAGCCAACATTAATGCAGTGAAAAGAATGCTCAACGAGATATTAGCGAGGGGGACTAAGAGGTACATAATCCTTGCGACTTATTTTTGCCCATACGGGATCTGCGATGAATCCTTACTTGGTGGAAGAAGAGGTCTGCACGAATTAAGCGAAATTATTAATAATTACCCGGTGAAAATACTTGTTTCGTGCGATTGCGGTCCCGGGGTAGTAGAGTACAAAGGCGTCACGATAATATGTCTAGGCGGCGGGAGCTGTACAGGTTTCGCGGACCTAGGTGATAATGACTTATCTAGTAGAATACGTTGCGGTGAGTAAGCCGTGGAACTACCCATAATAGAGGTCTATAGGAGAGTCCTAGAGGAGCCTAGCGAAGAGAACCGCGCAGTACTCGTGGAATCCTTTCTAAGAGACCCCAAGAGGGCTATTGAGACGCTATCTAGGTTCCTAGGTGGAGAGCATACACCCGACACGGTAGTAGCTAGAACTGCTGCCGAGAATGTAATAGCTGCTGTAGTGCTTAACAGAATAAGCGGCGATAGAGCTGTAAAGGTTGTGGCTCCACGCGAGCCTATTCGGGGATGGGCTCCCCTAAACACGCTACTTGACGAGCTAGCACAGCTAGGCTATATACATGTTTACCGCACCAGCTTTAGTCCTAGCAGTAGAGTTCACGCCAAGAAAATAGT
>JALVHV010000090.1 GCA_027028845.1 Pyrodictiaceae archaeon
TATCAATATCCCGGTGAGCAGGCTCAACTTTAACCGCGTAGGTGACGCTATAAGACTCGCCATAGACCTCGGAGCGGATAGCATCTCGCTTATCCCTGCTATGCCCAGCGGGAGGGCGCTTAGAACCGAGTCATTCATTGAGCATGACTTGTTTCTTAGGGCACTAAGGGATGCAGAGCAAGCTGCAGAGGAACTTGGGATAAGGGTAGCTGTCTGGTGCGCTCCCTTTGTTAGAGCACTTAGCTGGGCTAAGCACCTAATCGCTAGTAATTGCAGGGACTGGTTAGTAATGGATATTGCGCCTAATGGCGATGTACTTCTCTGCGACGTAACGGGTATACGTGTAGCTAATGTAGTAAAAGATGGAGTAGCAGAAGCGTGGAGAAAGTTACTAGAACATCCCTTGATGAAGGCCGCGATGAAAATACCCGAGGAGTGCAAGGACTGCGCTATTAGGGCTTGGTGCAGAGGAGGGTGCTATGCGAGAGCCCTAGCGAAGTACAATGGGCTACCGGCACCGGATCCTCTATGCCCTCTTATCGCTAAGAGGAACCGCTAGAACGATGCGCTAGGGGAGGAAATGCTGGAGCCGGTGGGGCTTGCAGGGGTGTGGCGCCGGGGGCGGGATTTGAACCCGCGCGGGGTAACCCCCACCGGCTTAGCAGGCCGGCGCCCTACCAGGCTAGGCGACCCCGGCATCCATGATTAGTTGGTGTTATAGTTCTCTAGGGTGGTTTAAGTCTTTTCTCGGGTGCGGGTGCCGCGTTTTGACGGGGCTTATTTGGCCTCCTCGTGTCGTTATAGAGCAGGTTTCTCAGCGTATTGCTGGCGAGATTGTGATGAGTAGTCGTCCTGGTAGTACTATGAGGAAGTGGCGTGAGATATTCGGGGCTAGTCAGCTAGAGGTTGCTCATCATATGGGTGTTAGCCCGAGTGTTGTTAGTGATTATGAGAAGGGTAGGAGGGTGCCTGGTTCTAGTTTTGTCCGTCGTTTTGTCGAGGCGTTGTTGGAGATTGATGCAGAAAGGGGCTGGGCTACTGTCTCTAAGCTTGCTCGCACATTCCAGATACATTATTTGAGTGCCGTTATAGATATGGCCGAGTTTGAGCACGGTGTACCCGTTGACAAAATAGTTGAGGTTGTGAAAGGTGTGCCGGTTAATTCTTTCATCGAGGACTTGAAGGTGTATGGATACACGGTTGTTGATAGCCTCAAGGCTGTCCTTAGTCTTGCTGGCAACGAGTTCTTTTACCTACTTGGCGCCACGGCACAGAGGGTTGTAGTATTCACAAAGGTTACCACGGGGCGAAGCCCTATGATAGCACTACGCGTCTCCACCGTGAAGCCAGCCATGATAGTTCTTCACGGAACTCGTAGGCTTGACTATCTGGCTGCATGGATAGCTGAGGCTGAGAACATTCCCGTGGTGATAAGTGTTGCGGAAAGCGTGGACGCTATAGTTAAGAGCCTTCGAGGGCTCGCTTCCGCTCCTCAATAAGCATAATTGCGGCTGCTATATCTCCTCCCGCTTCCTCTAGTGCTTGTCTCGCTTCATCTATACTTACACCTGTCTGCTCCGCGACAAATTTTACGTCTTCCTCGCTTATCTGAGTAGTCTCTTCTTGCGCTACTTCTCTTTCTTCAATGCTCTGGCCCATTACTTGTAGCATAACTGCTCCACCTTTCATCCTCATGAGGAGTACTTGGGGCGACGGTATTGCGAGTTCCTTGCCCTCCTCGGTTCGTATGACTACTTCCTCGGCGTTAACTGGCTCTATTTTCACGTCCCTTAAGCCGAGACGTCTTAGTTGTTTTCTTAGCTCCTTCGGATCGAATCGGAACACTTCGTCGCTTCACCTCTCCATAACTGGTTAGGTGTTTCATTAGAGTATATAATAGTTAGTTTGTATCACTTCTCTTGACAAGGGTTTGCCCACCATTTAGCAAAGCACGCGAAGAATATGGGCTTAAGGGGTGAGTATATGTTATGAGTAAATATGTAGTCAGAGTACTTGGTAGCGGAGGAGAAGTTGGCCGCGCATCTATACTAGTCAGAAGATATGGCGAAAAGAATGGCGTGTTACTAGATGCTGGCGTAAACTTTGACGAAGAGGATAGACCCGTCTTTGCAGCAACATATCCACCAAAATACGTTGACTCGATACTAATTAGCCATGCCCACTTAGACCATATAGGGACGGCGCCGCTCTACTTTATCTCGGGCTCGCCAAAAGTCTACGCAACGAGGCCTACAAAACAGATGGCAAAACTGATGCTTGAGGACTTTCTAAAGCTGAATGGTTACTATTCTCCCTACGAACACCGTGAGGTAAAGGCATTTCTCGAGAACACGGAGACAATTAGGTACGGCCAGAAGATACTAGTGAGCGATGGCATAGAAGCCGAGTTCTACTCGGCAGGACATATACCAGGAAGCGTACTCACAGTGCTAAATATAGATGGTGCCAGGATAGCGTTTACGGGAGACATTAATACTATCGAGACAAAATTAATGAAGCCTGCCCATATCGACTTAGTAGGCAGGGTCGACTTGTTAATAACGGAGGCAACGTATGGCGCATCCCACCATCCTCCACGAGAAAACGCTGAGAAGAGACTGCTGTCCATTATAGAGGAGACCATTGATAAGAAGGGTACAGTGCTCATACCAGCCTTTAGTATTGCTAGAGGACAAGAAATGATGATGATACTAGCAGAGCATGATCCCGGCGTGCCTGTATACGTTGATGGCATGATTAGGCAGATGACCGAGATATTTCTCGAGAATAGCGAGTACATAAATAATCCACACCTTTTGAGGAAAGCTTACGAGAACTTCAACATAGTGAGAGGCTGGAGAGACCGAAACAGGGCTTGGAAAAAGCCCTCAGTCATTATCGCATCAGCCGGTATGCTAAAGGGAGGGCCGAGCCTATACTACCTCAAGAGGATAGGCAGAAATCCCCGCAACGCTGTAGTGATGGTAAGCTTTCAGGCTCCTGGGTCACCAGGGAGGAGAATACTAGAGGAGGGACTAATGCCGGACACGGAGGAGCCCGTTAAGGCTAGAGTTGAGTGGCTAGATTTTAGCAGCCATGGTGATCAAAGGAGTCTACTGGAGATAGTTGAGAAACTTAAACCCTCTAAGCTAATGATAGTCCATAGCGAGCCAGACGTAGCTAGTACATTTGCAGAGGTAGTCAGGGAAAAGGAGCTAGTCGAGGAAGTAATCATAGCAGAAAATGATAAGGAATATACCTTTGAACACTAACACTGAGGAATAACTAAACGCTCCAGCTTCTGTGACTTTTCTTCCGAACAAGAAGCCGCTTAGAATCCTCTTTTTCTTCGACACGGAGAAGGCAAAAGGCCGGGATAGGTATCACGCGGTGGGGGAGCCGGGTTGAGGGTGGTCCCGCCGCGGGGATTCGAACCCCGGACCACCCGGTATCTGCTCCCCCAGGCCCCCGTAGGCCCTTTGGCCGACGCGCCCTCATCCACCCCGTGTGCGGGGAGTTGGGCGCGCGGGGGGCCTGGAGCCCCACCTACAGCCGGGCGCTCTGCCGCTGAGCTACGGCGGGATCCGTGGACCGCCATGTAGTATAGAGGGCTTAACGAGTAGTGGGGTTTAAGATTTTTGCTCATC
>JALVHV010000091.1 GCA_027028845.1 Pyrodictiaceae archaeon
TCTATCTCAGGTGGCTCAAGTATTGCTATCGGGGTTGCACGGTAAATGGTGATGGTTGAAGAACATTTGTTCTTTGCTTCTCTAAGAGCGTTAATCAGAGAAGTTGTCTCGAAAACTTTACTATCACAACGTACTATATAGATTCTCTCCATTTGTTGTCGCCTATCTAACAATCATTACCGATATCGCGGAATTAACCACAACGGAGAGCGCAACACTGCCAATAATTAGGTCCTCGTTGGCTGTGTTCCCCCTAGCGCCTAGTACAACTAGGTCATATCCGCCCTCTATTATTTCTGATATTATCTCGTTCGCGATGCTGCTTGTGCTTGGCTCATAGCTTCTTAACTTAATGTTGACTCTGACTCCTCTCCTCTGCACGTGTTGCTCTATTGCTTTCCTTACTCTCTCTGGATCCTCTTTACTATTGTAAACGTAGAGGGCAGTTACCTTGGATCCATAGCGTTGGGCAAAGTCAAGGGCAACATCGAGTGCTCTGAGGCTTATCTCTGAGCCATCTATTGGCACCAGTATTCGTCTAAAGAGATAGCTTATTCGATAAGTTGGTTCAGGTATATACTCTGCCATAGCTGGAAGCACCCATGCATAATCTTTCTTACGCGGGAGAAATTTCTTGATAAAACTTAGGCTCCTTTTAAGGTATTCTTCCTCTGAGGAGGCCTAGTGTCTCGTCAGTTAGATTTATAGACTCTTCGGGTTTTTTCGCTGCCTCTGTCAAGGCCCTTATCGCGTCAATATTCTCTGGAACAACAATCGATTCTTGATGGACTGCTTGCATCCACATCACTTCATCGTCTCTTACGGTAATGCTTTCGAGCCATATGGCTAACTCGGGCATGTCATACCGCTTCCTACCCATATCGCGCATGTACTCTACTAGGTCAGCCGTACTCTTTAGCCCGAGATCACTGCTCACGAGGATTATTCGCGGTGCATTCTCGAACGCGGTTAGCACATCGTCAAGGGTTACTCTTGTCCCGAGTCTTGCATAGACTATGTGTACGTGCATAAGCGTCGTAGGCACAACCACAGCGCTCGTCACTATATCTAGCCATGGTAGCACAGTCTGTACATCGGGGCCATGGTGGCTCGGCATCTTGGCTGGGTTAGGCACTATAGCGTTTACAGGGCCGCGCTTGATTTCCTTGGGGTCAGCGGCTCTGCGCACAATTGTTGCTCTAACGGACTTGACACGGGCGACTTTGTTAAGCGTACATATGCTTCGGAGAAGAGCAGTGGTATTACATGACACTACGCGCGCGCTTCTTTTGCCCAATGCTTGCTCATAGTTGCAAAGAGTGCTAAAAGACACCTCAGCGACATCGGCTTTCTCGCCTCCCTGGAAAATCATCTTGACCCCGGCCTTCTCGTAAACGGGTTTATATGACGCCCCAACACCACCAGGTGTTGCATCAACTATTACGTCAACACTGCCTAGTAGGTCCTCGAGGGTACCTGCTACTTCTATTCCTTTTTCACGGAACTTGTCAATGTTCTCTCTGAGCGTATATAGCCTTATCCCATTCCTAACAGCATATACAGCGCCGTAATCGGGCCTCGTCTTAACGACACCCACGAGCTCCATGTCTGGCTGAAGTCTTACTGCCTCTGCTACCCTCTTCCCTATAGTACCGAACCCGTTTACACCGACACGTATCCGAGCCATGAGCCTACACCTCTAGAGTCCTCATTCATGTGTATAGTAATGAATCTGTAAAGGCATATGAGTGATTAGAGTTCGGGGAAAAACTTCTTCGCAGACATGCTGAGAGCTACGAGTCCAGGTAGATCCTCGCCTGCTAGGAATAATAGAAGTGCCCCACCACCAGTACTTACGTGCAAGTTAGGTCTATTCTGGGCTCCGAGCTCAGCTATGATAGCATTTAAGTGACCTCCTCCAACTATCACGTAGGCATCGCTGCTAAGAGCAGCCTTTACTAATTCAAGGCTTCCCTCACGGAAGCGCGGATCCTCGATTACTCCAGCAGGCCCCCTCATAACTATGAGTCTTGCCTCCTTCATGAACTCTGTGTAGACCTTAATTGTTTGTGGCCCTATGTCTCGTATGATGCCCTGAATGTTTCCTAGGCTCTCCACTCGAACCTCGTTATCAACAAGTGTCTTGAAGTCTATGGGTGTTTCTACCGGTAGCCCCCTAAGCAGTAGCCTTCGAGCTCTCGGTATGAGCGGTAGTATACCTTTGGTCTCCAGTATTCTTCTATTCTTCTCTCCTATATCCAGCCCCTTGGCCACGATGAACAGCTCTGCTATGAGCCCGGTTAGGAGTATGCGGTCCGCTATCTGGTTTGCGTGCAAGTGCTCCAAGATACGTAGAGTGTCGTGAACCTTTCCACCGCCTAAGACGAATACCCTGGGCCTCTCCTCTTGTCTATACAGCTTGGCTAACGCACTCAGTTCCTTCTCCATTACTCTACCAGCAGCAGAGGGTAGGACTAACGGAAACCCTACTATACTTGGCTGGCTACGATGCGCTGTGGCAAAGGCATCATTTATGTAGTAATTGAATAGTGGCGCGAGCCTTTGTACAAATATGCTCTTTGCATGCTTCTCAGGAGTAGCCTCAATAATCTCCTCAGAGACCAGCCTCGTGTTATCTAGTAGGAGTATTTCTCCCGGTTTTAGGTCCTTTATCTCCTTTCTTGCAGCGGGGCCTATGACGTCGTCGATGAACTTCACTTGCACACCTACATATTTTTCGAGAAGCTTTGCGTGCTCGCTCAAGCTCACAAAGTCGTCTCCACCAGGTCTACCTTGGTGCGACATTATCACGACTGCTGCTCCGCGCTCAGCTAGCTCCCTAACAGTAACACTATGCGCTCTTATCCTGCTATCATCGAGGATTTTCCCTGTCCCCGGCTCAATAGGGCTATTAATGTCTATCCTAAGCAGTATCTTAGCGCCCTTAATGCCATAGCGTTCATCAAGATCGTCTATTGTTGGTATTTTTTGTCCGTTGCGAAGAATGCACGGCAAGAACGCGCCCCGTGTTCGAATAAGAAGCTATAGAAGCGGCAATCGAATAAAAAGTTATGTAAAGCTTTACAAGTCACATGTAATCAAACCCTGGAGGGTTGTGAGGACATACCCCGGGAACGAACTGAGGTATTATGACGAGGTGGTCCTTCGCCGAACCCTCTCCACTCCTATGTATATGCTTCTCCGGGTTTCGCTGCTTGCCTTGCTCGTAGAAGCTCCATTACTTTGTTGTGCAGCTCCATTAGTAGCTTCTTCCTATCCTCCATGAGTACTATGTCGCTGTAGCCTCTAGCAACTATATGGTGAGCAAATGGGCTCGGTATGCGTGTCGGGCCAAAGAACTCTACAACGATATCGCCGCTATGTATCCACTCTAGTACTTTTTTCGCGTTATTTATATCCATGTAATCTTCTAGTATTTCTCTATAGGCCTCGCGCAGGATTGGGAATCTAGGTATTCGTTCAACAGCCTCGAGGAGTGCTTGCGCGTTAAGTTGTAAGCGATGCGGGTCCCGCCTCCTGCCATGGTATCGTCTGAGTATCATGAGTGCTCTCTCGGCGCAATGCCTAAACCTTCTCTTTAAGAGCTCTGTGCTACGAAGAACCCTATGCAATATTTCCTCGATATTAGTTGGCGAGACGCTGTATACTAGCTCTTCTAAATCGATTTCGTCTCTTAACCCACTAACTGTGAGCATGAAAGCATTGTCGGTAATAGTTATTCTTACATTTGTCTTCAACATATTGGATAACGCGTATGCGTATGCTCTTGAGAGCGTATCATTTACTCTCCTGCCGAAGAGCGAGTGAAATATTATTGAGGTTGCTTGGTTCTCCTCGTCAAGGAAATGCTCTACCAGGACCATCTTATCGCTGGGAACAAGCCCGTTAGTGAACAAGTATTGCTCAAGTACATAGTTGTATATATTCTCGGCAGCGTGTTCCTCAAGCCTATATTCTTTCGCGATGAGTTCCACTGCCCTAGCCTTGGGAATACCTTGCTCTATTAGCTCTTTGACCCAGCGTCTAAATGCCCCAACAAGTAGTGCAGAGTCAAAGGCCAGAGGCAACATCTCTGAATACCAGCTCGGCACAGTTGGCCGTGCACCCTCAGCTCTCTTCACGACTATACGCATGCCGTCCGACTTCAGAAACTCGTATGTTCGTCCACCTAGCACGAAGATATCGCCAGGTGAAAGTAGTTGCACGAAGCCTTCCTCTAGATCCCCTACATATTTTCCGTCAACAGTGAACACGTGGACCTTCGCCTCATCCGGTATAGTGCCGCTATTCATATAGTAGATCGATCTCGAGCCCCTCTTTCGGCCAAAAACTCCCTCGTCCTCATCGAGCCATATTTTAGCGTAAACCCTGTAGTCCTCTAGGCCATAGCGCCCAGCTAAGTACCTCAGCACGTCCATGAATTCCTCGTAGCTTAGGTCGCGGTACGGGTATGCTCTCTTCACTAACCTGTATGCTTCATCTATTCGCCACTTCTTTTCAAGCGACATACCGACTATGTGTTGGGCCAGCACGTCGAGCGGCTTCTTAGGAATATGTACCTTGTCTATCTTCCTATCCATTGCTGCCTTTGCTAATACAGTACACTCTACAAGATCGTCTCGATCAACTACAATTATTCTTCCCTTACTTACTTGGCGAATATGGTGCCCGGCTCTTCCTATGCGTTGGAGAAGCCTTGACACGCTTTTCGGGCTACTAAGCAGGACCACCAAGTCTATATAACCAATATCTATTCCTAGCTCGAGACTAGTCGAGGACACAACTACTTTGAGTTCTCCCCTCTTTAGCTTCTCCTCAACGCTTAGCCGGACATCGCGGCTAAGACTGCTATGATGAGCCTCTATCTCATCCATATCAGCTATTCCTTGCTCTTTAAGTATTTTCTTAAGCTTGTAGACAACTCGCTCAGTAGCGCTCCTAGTATTAGTGAATATCAGCGTTGTCCTATGCTCTTGTATGAGCTTCGCCAACAACCTATAAATAGCTTCATTAACTACGTCTGCAGGGGTATGGATTAAGTCCCTGACAGGACATAGCACTCTAACATCGATCGGTTTAGCGAATCGAGCATCAACTATTGTACAGTCACGTGGCTCCCCGTCATCTCTGTAGCCGACAAGAAACTTAGCAACCTCCTCGAGAGGAGCAATTGTAGCAGATAGCCCTATTCTTTGAAGCTGCTCCCCCGCTAGATACGTCAGTCTCTCAAGGGATAAGCTTAGATGTGTACCCCGCTTACTTGATGCAAGTTCATGTATCTCGTCAACTACGAGCCATCGTGCTGTTGCTAGTCGTTCTCGAAACTTAGGAGCCGATAGGGCTATTCCTAGGCTCTCCGGTGTTGTAATCAGTATATGTGGTGGATCGCGAAGCATCTTTTGCTTCTCGTGAGGAGGAGTATCGCTTGTTCTCACAGCTACCTTTATCTCAGGTAAGTCTTTCTCCTCCTTCATTTTTGCGTACTCGCGGATTTCTCGGAGTGGTTGGATAAGGTTACGCCTCATATCGTTGTTAAGAGCGCGTAGAGGTGATACATAGATAGCATATATCTTGTTCTCTAGTTCGCCGTTCTCAGCGAGCTTGAAGAGCTCGTCTATAATTCCCAGAAATACGGCAAGGGTTTTACCAGTACCAGTAGGCGACGATAGTAATACGTTGCGGCCTTGCTTTATCAATGGTATTGCGCATTTCTGTGGAGTAGTAAAGGAACCGTATTTGTTCCTAAACCAGCCAGCTACGTAGCTACGCAGCATAGAGTATACTTCTTCGTCGCGCCAGCACCGCTCTAGCCACTTAATCGGCATTGCTTGTCCCCGCTCCTTTAACACTTGTTTCCCATACTCCTGTGCCGGGGCTAAGAGCGTTTAGCTCCTAGGCCCAAAGGCCTTTAATCTCTAAGCAATCCAGTGTTACTTATACCATTTTCATAGGGGATGATACCTAGTGCCGAAAACCGTCATAATAACCTTCAAGGCGCCAGCAGAGCTAGTAGAGAGACTAGACGAACTAGTAAGTGCCGGGTTCTTCCGAAATAGAAGCGAGGCACTGCGACACGCACTCGTCATGCTAATCAATAAGTATGGGGTAGTAGGTCTTGCTGGTGAAGAAAGCAAAACTAACGAAGGAGGACTTGGAGACCCTATACAAGCTTAGAGAAATGATAACCAATCTATCCTCCGAGGAGCTAACGGTTTTCAGTTACGTCTGGGACAATATTTCTGTGGGCGAAATACTGTTCGAGCGAGACCTCTACCGAATACACCGTGTACAAAAACCAATACTGGTAGCCAGGAGACTACGCGAAAAAGGCCTCATCGAGAGAGGCGAGGGCTGCTACAACTTAGCCCGATGGCTCCGCCCACTGCGAAAAAAGATACAGAACTTTAACGACCTTAGAACACTTATCGATAAGCTCCCATAGGCGCTTAGTACGCTGCACTAATTGGTAGGCTCAGGCGATAAGCCATGAGTGTACTCGAAGAAATCTATAGCATTAAGCAAAAAGAGTTCACAGAAAAGCTAAAAGAGATGACAGATTCCAGGACAATATACGTAACAGATCTTGTCTCTTGTAGTATGAAGCGTATTATGCGTATTCGTTACCCTCTTCTTAGCTTCCGCTTCGAGCCACCCATGATTCTTGGGGACTTGGTCCATGCTGGTCTTGAGAAGTTACTAGAGGAGCATGGGTGGCGAGCCGAGGTACAGATAGAGAAGAGAATAAGCGTTGATGGCGAGGAATACCTGCTCAAGGGGAGAGCCGACCTGGTCCGGTACGCTAAGGAATCACAGAATAGAGCAGAAGAGGTAATCGAGATAAAAACGGGGCGCGACCTACCCTCAAACACGCCTCACGAACACCATGTTCTCCAATTAAAGATATATCTATACCTCCTTGGCGCGCAGAGGGGCTACTTAGTCTACATAACACCCGAAAGACTCGTGGAGTTCCCAGTGGATCCGGAGCCTATAGACCTAGAGATGCTTGTGAGAGAAACAGTGTATAATGAGAAGACTCCCCGTTATGAGTGGGAGTGCAAGTACTGTCCCTACAGAAGGATTTGCCCCTTTGCCAAAACGAGGTAGCTTAGGCTTGGTGTATAGGATTAAAGCAGACCTACATATGCATAGCACTTTCAGCGATGGACGTAACTCGCCGAAGGAGATAATACTCCGGGCTCTTAGCAAGGGACTAGAAGCAATAGCTATTACTGACCATGATACCTTTCAAGGCTCAATACATGCAAAGAGAATAGTCTCCTCGGAGAAACTCGATATAGTCGTAATTATAGGCGCCGAGATAAGGACAAAGCAAGGCGACATTCTTGTCTACTGTCCTAGTAACCCTCTTGAGAAGGTGCCAGGGGACGCGTTAGAGCTAGTTGATTATTCGCACGAGAATGGCTGCATTGTTGTCCCGGCTCATCCGTTTGATCTGAGAAGAAAGGGTATAGGCGAGCTAGTCTATGAGGCTCGATGGGACGCCATTGAGGTATTCAATGCAATGAGTGATCCCATCAGTAATAAGCGTGCAGCAGAGGCAGCCCGTGAGCTAGGATTACCTGGTCTCGCTAATAGTGATGCACATGTAGCTGACGCGATAGGGTCGGCATTCAACCTAATAGAGACAAATAGCCTTGATCCTGAGGAAATACTTAGCTCGATTCGTGCCGGGAAAGTAACCCCCGTGCCTGGGCGCCCAGGTATGAAGGCAATAACCTCAACGCTTATGTGGAGTATCGAGCGCCGGCTCAAGAGGAGACGAAAAGGTCCAAGCCGGCTAGATTATGTAAGCGATGTGGATGAGGACTACTTCTATGGTGGGAAGGTACATGGATGAGCAGGGTCTGGAGGTTTTCGAGATAACTGATCCCAGGGCGATAGCTGATAGACTTGCGTCAAGAATATCGAGGGCGAGTAGAGAGATCGTTGAGAGAGCACGCTCGGCTCTAGACATAAGGAGTATATGTAGCCCCGTACATTCTCAAATAGTCTATGCAATTGACTCGGCCTATCCAGGTAGGCCCCTAGACCTAGTAGGATTATCGATAAGCCTTGTTGCAGTTGTATCAGTGAAATTCAAAGAGGGAGACAGAGTAGAAACACGTACTAAGAGGAGGCTTCTTGTGAGCTACTTTTCGGAGATAGAACAAGATCGCGTAGCTGCTTTTGCGAGAAAAGAGGAGAGACTGACAGCTCTTAAAGTCGTAGAAGACACCGACATGTTGCTGATCGATGGCGAGATAGTGCCCTACAAGCGCGCCCAAGGGTATTGGAGGGAGCCAGTAAGCCTAGGTATAGAACTCCTCGAGAAAGCTCTAAGGAAAGGCACCCCCATAGTAGGTGTTATAAAAAGAAGCTACTCAACCGAGCTAGCACAAGAACTAGGACTTAGACTTAACGATAAATCGATAGCATCGCTCGTATTGAGGCGCGGCGAGTTCATAGAGATAAGGCCCGACCTTGGTGTGCTAAGAGAGCACGGATGTAAGGTTATATACTATAAGCCTCTTCGAGGCCTCGGAGAAGCGGTAAAGCTAGAAGCCTGTATACCTAGCGGCGGACCAGATACATGCGAAATAGTATCATATTTAGCGCGTGAAGCTGGATCCTCGGGGCTTCCCTGGATCATTGACCTTGTAGACTCTCTATCGAAGAAGGAAGTATCTATAATAGAGGCTATACGAAGCGCATTGCTTAACAAATTAGCAATTTATGCGGGAGAGAACATTGTAGTGGGTTATCCAACGAATCCGCAGGAGAAGAGGACGGGTTATAGAGAATAAGGAATAGTGGGGTGTCTGCCCCCGACCCCCAGCCGCAGAGGGATCCGCTGCTCATCCAGCCCCCAGTTGAGGGGGTGTTGCAGCGGCGAGCTCCGCCCGTATATGTAGAGGGTACTTCCTGGTAAGTTATTGGTTACGCGCATCCGCTTAAGAGGAGCCACTTTTCAGCTTCCTTGGCAGCGGTTAGTGCTAGTCTATGTACTTCCTCGTCCCATGTGGCGTGAAGAATACATTGAATCGAGCCCGTTACTGTATTGAAGAGTTCTACCAGTTTGCTACAAGGTATAGGCCTAATTGATGAAGCCCAGAACTTTATCCTAGAGAGAGCTATTAGGAGCTCTATGCTGCATCCATATTCTCTACTATAGGGTTTGGGTTCACCTCTAATATAGCTCGCTAGTGGGGTTAGTGCTAGTCTTAGCTTGTCTCCTTTTTTTGCCCTAGCTGTTATTACGGCCTCGACTACTATTCCGTCATACTTGGGGCATGGTGTTGGGATGTATTGTGCTCTCCGTGTCTCTATACGTTTACCTATGTTGAGCGAGTAGTAGAAAGGTTTCACATCGAAGGGAAAGAGTATACAGGCTTCATAGGCCTCAGGGGCTTTCTGGCTGAGACGAGTACCTGGATATACATTTGCATATAAAATTCTATTATCTATATATATGCCTAAGGGTGTTACAAGTATGGATGAATCAGAGAGTCTTAGAACAGTAACTGATTCGTTGAACCTTCTCAGAGCTAGACGAGGCACAGTAAACCCTCTTTCCCCGCTCTATTGGTGCGAGGTTTATGATGCTATAAGAGGGCTTTTGAAATTCAGTAGGAGAGATGATTGCTTTGCTGCGAGTGTTTCTGAATATCTCGCATATAGAGCGCGTTTAGAGGGAAGCTTGCTCTCCTTAGATCAAGTATGTGCAAGTATTAGGTCTCGTGATGTCTGCATAGCTGGTGGTTCATCGAGTCTAGCCCTCTTCTTAGATGAGCTAGCTAGCTGTGATACAGTGATAAGCGTTGATGGTGCAACAACTATTCTATCTAGGCATGGTATTTTGCCAAGGGTTATTGTGAGTGACCTCGATGGGGCATGGAGTTGGTTGATAAATGCTGCTGCCCAGGGCTCCATCCTTGCGGTACATGTACATGGCGATAATTATCCCTATGCTGTCCAGTTCTTAATGAGTAACTTTTTGCCCAAGCTTATAGTTTCTCATCAATGCCCGGGCCATGGTGCTTACTCTGTGTTTATACCCGGCTTTACTGATGGCGAAAGAGCGCTTGGCCTTGCTCTTCTGTGTTCGCCTCGCAGCATTACCTTGTATGGTATGAGAACATGGGAGAAGGTAGGACACTGGTCTAAACCTTGGTTAAGAATTAACACTGAGCCTTGGCCGTTGAAGGCGCGTAAGCTTAGAATAGCTGAGTTCATTATAGAGCTATTCATGGTATATGGGTTAAAACAAGGGGCAAGGATTAGGAGAAGATGAGGAAGGAATATTATGCTGAC
>JALVHV010000092.1 GCA_027028845.1 Pyrodictiaceae archaeon
AAGAAGAACTAGGAGTTAGAGGAAGGAAATAGAAAAACAATAGTTTTTATGTAAGTCTTGATAGTATTTCTTGTGCCTTCTTCCTAGCGTTCTCCAGTATCTCGTCGTACAGGTTCTTGCCGGTAGCGTCTATAGTTACTGTTAGTGGACCGAACTCTTCTACCTCGAAGAGCCATACAGCCTCTGGTATGCCTAGCTCGTCTAGCCAATAGACGTTCACTACTCTCTTGATTGCTTGTGCAGCGAGTACTGCTGCGCCTCCAGTGAACACTGCGTATACTGCTCCGTACTTCTTGCAGGCCTCAGCTGTCTTTGAGCCCATTCCGCCCTTGCCTATGATCATTCTTACCCCTGTCTTCGCTATGAACTCGTGCTCAACTGGCTCAAGCCTAGCGCTAGTCGTTGGCCCAGCAGCTATTACTTCCCATTCCCCGTTCTTCTTCCTCACGACCGGGCCTACGTGGTATACGGCTAGTCCTCTTGGGTCGAAGGGTAGCTTCTCGCCACGGTTTATGAGGTCAAGTATCTTCCTGTGCGCAGCATCTCTTGCTGTGAATATTAGGCCGGAGAGATACACTGTGTCGCCTACTCGTAGCTTCCTAACATCTTCTTCTGAGAGAGGGGTACGTAGATGATACACGTTTGCCATCTAGGACTCACCTCCATATGAGGCACGGGTTACCCTGTTATGTGCTTGGATGTGATCTCCCACTTGCCCTCACTCGTTATGTACCCTGTTGCGCGGCGTAGTGCCCAGCAATTAGTAGCTACAGCAACGGCATAGGTTGCTGGGTGTCGGTGAGCATACTCTATGTGGAGGTCTAGCGCGGTTACTTTGCCCCCGAACCCGTGGACACCGATACCGAGCTCGTTAACAGCCTTGAGCATCTCCTCCTCGAGCTTAGCTATCTCGGGGTCTGGGTGGCGCTCACCAATGGGCCTCAGTAACGCGGCTCTCTTAGCAAGGGCCATTGCCTGGTCGCTTAGCGCAGCGACGCCGACACCAACAACGACTGGTGGGCATGGCTTAGGCCCAGCATCGACAATGGCTTGGAGCACTGTCTCCCAGACATTCCTCACTCCCCTTATGGGGAGCCCCATGCGTAGCGTTGAGGGTGCCTCGCTTCCCCCGCCCTTGGCAACGAACGTTACCTTGAGGTCACTACCTGGTACAATCTCTACCTCGAACCACGGGACGAACCTACCAGTATTGTCACCAGTATTCTTTTTCTTGAATGGATCGACCGCGTTTGGCCTCAGAGGCACAAGCTTAGTGGCCTCCCGTACAGCTTCGCGCGCGATGTCGTAAAACTCTGCGCGGAGCGGGAAATCAGCCCCCATCTCAACGTAGAATACCGGGGTACCAGTGTCTTGGCAAATAGGCTTACTCAGCTTAGCTGCTAGCTCGCTATTCTTCAATATAGCGCCTAGATGCTGCTTGGCGATAGGGTTGTCCTCTACCTCGTATGCCCGCTTCAACGCCTCATAGACATCGACGGGGAGCCTTGTCTCAGCTGTGCGTATGAGCTCTACGAGAAAATTCTTCAACTCTTCACGGGATAGGGTCAAGACTCCTGTACACCACCTCGTAGTTCCAGTGACCACTTACGAGAGCTACTAGGGGCTCGTTCTAGCCATGTTACATAGTGGAAGAAGAGTAGGCAAAAAACATTCACATACCTAGTACCGGGGCAGCACATAACCGAATAAGAGTGTATTGTAGGGCGGGGCTCTGGTGAAGGGTGAAGACAAAAATAGCCCCTAGTGGGGTGAGAAAACACCACTATACTGGGGACGGGCCCGTAGCTCAGCCCGGTTAGAGCGCCCGGCTGATAACCGGGAGGTCGGGGGTTCGAATCCCCCCGGGCCCACCAATCCTATAGGTTAGTTGTAATTGCTAAGAATACTAAGAATTGAATAATAATCATATTTCTACTTTAATAACATATGTTATTAAACCATTTTTCGAGATATAATAGTTTAAGGAAAACGTATCAACCATTATCTTATTTATACTCTTTTTATCTAAATGTATTAATAGGGTGAGTGGATGCTGAAAGGCTTGAATGAAGAGGGTATTAGAATGGAGGCACAGACGATGATATCTGAGTATGAAGGCGTGAATACTGAGTGGAGGGATAGGAAGAAATTGGATATGGTTGGCTACGCTATACTTGCTGGTTACCAAATGGCTCTGTACCGTGCCCTTGGCAGCGCGGGAGCCGGTGCAATGACGCAGATGCTTCTAGGCGAGATAGGTGACTTAGTGCTGGAGATCCTCGGCGAGCTTGAAGGCAAGATAGACTACAGCGTGTCGGAGCCTCATGAACTTATAGCTGACGTGCTTAAGAGGCTTGGTGTTGCAAAAGAGGTAAAGGTTGAGAGGCTAGAGGATGTAGAGAAGCATGGCAGGAAGCTTCGCCGCTACAAGGTAGAGATAAAAGATAGCGTATTCATGCCCGTCCACAAGGTTCTTGTGAAGCGGGGGCTCCGCGAGTACCCGCTCAGCCCCGAGGCAATGATTGTAGCAGCTATTGTTAGGAAGGTGCTCTTGGAGAAGAACCCCAAGGCACGGGTTAACGTGACCACGGTGCTTCCTCAGAGCGAAGGCGAGCCCTTGACAATAATTGTTGAGGAGATATTGCCGCTACATTAATAATATCGATATTGGTAAATATGGAGCTAAAATACTAATATAAGAGCCTAAGACATTTTTTAATACTTGTAAACGGGTTTGCATAACGTGGAAAGCAGTAGAGAGGAAAGAGAGCCATGTCCTCCCCGCTCCAGACGATTGTCGCAGAGTTTACCCGTATACAGGGTGTACGCGGAGCAATAATCGTGAGCAAGGACGGTTTCGTCATAGAGGCCTCAACGCCTGGTGGGCTAGAGATAGACCTTGATGCACTAGCGGCAATGATAACCACTGTCTATGGTGCTGCTGACAGGATGGGCTCAGAGCTAAAACTAGGAGATATGGACATGATTATCCTAGAGTATGCTAATAGCTACGTGCTCCTAGAGGATCTAGGCGAGGCAGTATTCGCAGTCATATCCGATAGGACGGCTTACCTTGGCAGGATAAGGTATGAGATGAAGAAGCAGAAGGACCGGATAAAGGCCGCGCTCTGACCAGGTATAATTATTTTGTTCAATCCTTCTTCCTATTCTATTTGTTTAGCACATAACTAGGACAATTTGTTTATTTTCCTCTACGTCCTCTACTTTTGGCTAGTGGATGAGCTTAGTTTGGGCTAATGCGTCGGTGAAAAAGAGGTGCTGTTCCTTAGTCGCGGCAAGACCATAAAATTCCATAACTTGTTCGAAGAGGATTTGCAAAGCATTATAAAGGAGTATGCAGCGAGAGGGTTTACCGGGAGACTAGTCATATACCTTGATAACTACACTATAGAGCTTGAGCTACAAGGGGGTAGGATAGTCGCGGCAATGGCCGAGGATAAGGCAAGCGGCAACATAGTAAAGGGAGAAGAGGCCATTAAACTGCTCCGCGAAAAACTCGGGGAGAGAAACGGGTACGTCGAGGTTATCGAGCTCAATGATGAAAAGATACGAGTCGACCTAGAGTATGCTCCTAGTGCCCGTGTACCAGGGCTCAGCGT
>JALVHV010000093.1 GCA_027028845.1 Pyrodictiaceae archaeon
TTAAGCATCTCATAGATCTCGTTTGCACGGGTCAAAGCCGCATTGATCTTTTCCTTGACCAAGTTTTCGTAAATGTTCTTACCTCCTAGAAGTGTCTTAAACCTGCGAAACACGACAGATTCTAGGACAGCTACCTCTATATCGGGCCCTATGTAAAGGTTAACAGCGTCGAGTAGATCTCGGTATATTCCAAGCTTCTTCCTATTATCTATGTCTAGTTGTTCTAGCTCAGCTGCTCTACGTGCAAGCGTACATGCTATGCATGTGGGAGTTAGTCTCAAATTAGCGCACCTTGCTGGTAGGAAATTATTAATAATTGAAATTAACGTGTATAAATTATTATTTTGTAACTATATACGTTTTATTTACTTCCTCGTGTAGTACGACTCTTAAAGAACTAATAAATAAGTAGTGTGCTCTATAAGCCAACTAGCTCAGAGCCTTTAGCCTCGGAACCTCTCAATGGCTATCTTTATCTTCTTCTTCGCCTCCTCGGGGCCCTTGAACCCCGTTACCTTAGTCCACTTGCCTGGCTCAAGCTCTTTATAGTGCTCAAAGAAGTGCTTAATCTTCGACTTAATGGCGTCTGGTAACTCGTCGACGGAGTTTATTTTGCCATAGACAGGGTCAACTTTTTCCTTGGGTACCGCTATTACCTTACTATCCGGTCCCTCTTCATCCTCCATTTCGAGTAAGCCTATAGGCTTTACCTCGATAATAGTACCAGGAAGCACCGGAAGCATTGATATTACTAATACATCTACTGGGTCTCCATCCTCCTCTCGTGTACCCGGTACGAATCCATAATTAAATGGGTAAACCATCGATGTGTACAAGAAGCGATCAACCTTTATAATCTCCTTTTCTTCGTCGAACTCGTATTTCACGTTGCTACCCATTGGTATCTCGACCAAGACATTAACCAGGTCTGGAGCGTTTTTACCGGGCCCTACGCGCTCATGTATGCTTGCCATTACTCTCATCCACCCGTAGTAAGCCAGCTTCCCGTACATATAAGCATTTATACAAGTACTTTCTTGGCTACACAGACTTTAACGAGGGTTAGTTAAATATGGCCTCGCACTAGCTATCTGCGCGGGGAGCCCTATGGACATCGACAAGGAGAAGGTCAAGCAAGCCGTTAGAATGATACTTGAAGCTATAGGTGAGAATCCCGATAGGGAGGGATTAAGGGAGACGCCTCAAAGAGTAGCCGATATGCTTGAAGAGATACTGGGAGGCTATGACGCTGAGGAGGAATATACATGGTTCACGGAGAGTAGCGACCTCGTAGTGGTTAGTGGTATAAGGTTCTTTAGCCTTTGCGAGCACCATCTCTTACCATTCTTCGGCGTAGCTCATGTAGCTTACTTGCCGCGAGGAAAAGTCATTGGACTAAGTAAGATAGTTAAGATAGTGCATAAGTATTCGCGGAGGCTTCAGATACAAGAGAGAATGACAAAACAGATAGCAGACGAGGTTATTAAGGCAACGGGTTCTCCCGATGTAATGGTTGTGACCGAGGCCATACACTTATGCATGACCATGAGGGGCGTAAGGTCACCATCGCCAACGGTTGTTGCTGCTATTCGTGGAGCCTTTATATCTAAGGATTCGCTCAAGGAAGAAGTTTACAACATAATAAGGCCCTATAGGTTCACGAGGCTTCCCCTCTAACTAAGATCTTTTTATAGAGTACTAAGTGGCGCCGAGCCATACGAATCCACTGAGTTCTGGCAGCATAGGCGTATAGCTCGCTCATATAGGCTACCGCCAAATCATAGTTATCATATGCCCAATTAAGGCGCTTCTCGAGATCCTTAGCGCTTCCAGGAGTCACGCACATACGTGGAGCTCTTGTATAGAGTTCTATTAGACGGGGTACTCTGGTACCAATAATGGGCCGTAGACTACCCATGGATAGGTGGAGTATACCGCTAACTGAGTATGTGCCTGGCTTGTCCCTGTATGGTAGGACAAGTATGTCTGATAGGGCTATTAGTTTTAGTATCTCGTCATGTGATAAGTATTTCTCGATAATAATTGTGTTGCTATTATTCTCTACTAGTTCTTTTATTTTTGTATCCTTGAACTCGCCTGCAACAATAAATGTATACGGGAATCGAATACTGGTCAGAGCGTTGAGTAACACATCTAGTCCTTTATCGGGCCTAATGAAGCCAGGAGTCACTAATATGATGCCGCGGAGCCACTCTCCTTTAATTCCGAGGGACTTGCAGAGCTTATCTCGCGGCACACTGATATAAGGATTTATCAGTGTCCCGTGAGGTATCCTAGTGATTTTATCCATAGGTACGCCCTGAGCTTCAAGCTCGAATTCTTGGAGTCTACTATGAACTATTATCCCGTCTATTGTCCTGGTGCGTAAATTCTTCTGGAAGAATAGTGCATCACCCCGCCCAGATGATGGATGGTATACAGTATGTAGGGTCACTATTACTTTCTTAGCGAGTTTTTCCTTCTTAGCCTCCTCTACAACGCTTAATAGGCCTAATCCGTCACGAAATATACCGTACTCATGCTCTATGTGCAAAATGTCAGTACCGTTTCTCTCAGCTAGCACGTCTAAAGATCTACTATAGTCATTATTTTCCTCTCTTAGTACAGGATAGACATAGGCGCCACTAGTTGCTTCCCGATATTGCTCTATGCCCGAGAGCTCAGTAGCCAAAACTAATATGTCTAAGTCTCGGCGAATAGAGTATAGGCTTGAGACAAGCATCCGTGTATACTCTCCCACGCCGCAATGCGCTGGCGGGTACCTTGACATAAATGTTATCTTGAGGCCTTGCCCTACACCACATCACCTCATACGAGCTTACTGGCTATTAGCTGCTCGTCTATAGGTATATGCCTGGGCTATGCTCCTAATACCTCTAGCGAGAGCTAAGTACTATTTACTTTCCTGTCTCCTTTTTAGCTCATAAATAGCCATTACCAGCGACGAGACAACATTATAGCTCATGCCTTCTACGCTCGTAGGTAGTCTAGCAACTATACTATGCGGCAATTTAGCTGCTTCGTTAACCGGTATGCCGTAATCCTCTGCACCGACCACTAGCACTACGTCTCGGTCAGGTTGAACCTCTATCTCGTTAAGGTACTTAGTACCGTATGTCTCAAGCACTATGAAGAATGATTTAGGCTCGTAGTTTATAACCTCATCCAGACTGCTTAGGAATATTATTCTATTCCTAACCTTCTCCGGCAATATTTCAAGCTTATATTCTGTCTGAGGGCGCGCTACAACATAGAGCAGGGAACCAATACTATACACAATATAGGCGGCATCGTGTAAATTAAGGTGGTTCTTGGGATGATAGAAGAGAACCTTAATCCTCACGTTGTTGTAATCACCCCGCCCTCGGTCTTCGATGCAGCCGTTATCCTGCGTACACTGTACGCGGGGCTTGGAGTTAAAGAATGGCGCCTAACAATAGTTGGTCTTGGCAAGCGTATTCCCCTAAGACTAGTAGTAGAGTCTAGAACACCAGTTGAGGTTCTGAGAGCAAATGTTTCAACAGAGCTTGAGGAGCCCAGTAAACCAGTCTACGTGGTTGATCCAAGAGGTGAGCCAGCCTGGTCTCTCCCTCCGCCTAGCTCATTAGTAATTGATTATAGCGGGACATACTCCTCTAGGCTTAGTGAAGCCAAGAGGGTTAGATCTCTGGGTCTTAATTCCCTAACTTATGAGGCTATCGGCATCATCTACGAATACTGGATAAGAAGACTCGCAAGAACCTTGCCCCGGTCTGAGCCTTATTCACGTGATATTCGTAGCGGTGTATATATTGCTCGTAAAAGCCTTGAAGCCATCACCGTGCTCGATAACTATATAATCCTAGAGCCAAGCACTATTGTCTATACTTTGAGAAAAATCTACCTCTCTCAGCGAGCAATAATAGATCCCAAAACAACAGCTATTAGAATAAGTCACGTAAATGGCTTGGTAAGAGAGGAAATAGAAGCCACCATGTATAGTGCAAAGGGCTATTCAATGCTTGGAAGCATAAAGATAGTATATACTAGTGGTATACTGGAGATAATGGACAACAAAGGTCTTGCGTATAGAATACTAATTGATCCTGCTAGGAGAAGAGCATGCAGCGCCCCCGGTCTCTGCGTCTCACTCAACACTAAACAGGAATTGGATGGGCTAAAGTATTTCGTCAATCAATCCTAGGCTAATCAACATGTTTATCGTCTCTCTTATGGAGCCACGCAAGAGTCTCGAGGAAACCTTGCAGGCTGGTAAGTAAGCACTTGTTATACCGAGATCAGTTACTATCCTTGAGACTATTCTCGCGTTTTCTAGGTCTACTAGTCCACAGAGAGGAGAGGGCCTAGCAGGCACCACTACCGCGTATGGTGTTCCTCTGTACATGTAGAAAAGCAGTATACATTCGTCTGCGCCACAGCGTGCACGATAGATAGCAACATGTCTCGGCATATCGTCTTCCTCGTAGCTTAGCACTGTCATGGGCTTCATATACGTCACCTCTTAGACTTGTTATTAAAGGCTAGAAATATTATCTATAAGCGAGGCAGAACAACCTATGGGGAGTATGCAGGCCAATGACTTGCTCACGCAGATCTGAGTCCGTGATGAGGCTCGGGCAAATACGAGGCCGTAGAGGGTTACAACACTATGCCATATAGATGGTTTAGTGAGGAGTCCCTCATAAAGTTTGTAAAAAGGCTTAGAGAGCGCTGGCCCGAGGCAGAGATATCTCGTATTGAGCAACATAAAGCTAAACAAGTACTCTATATAAGACTAAGAGACGGGTATGTAAAGCTAATAGTTTATCGCGATGGCAGGGTACGAGCCTATGGCTCTCCCGAAGGAACAGCCTTAGCAATAAAGAACATAGTATCAAGGGTGCTGGGGGTTGGAAAGCCTAAATCCTCGTAAAGCAAGAGAATCAATGAGAAATAGAATCAATGCTGCGATGGAGGCGTTATCACGTATATTGCAGGAAAAAATAACGGATAGAGAAAGAGCAACAAGCATCCTTGAAGACACTTACCGTAAGCGCGCAATCCAGCCGCTACGAGGTAAGGCATGGCCAAGCGATATATGGGATAAGGAAATGGCAACCCTTTATGTCATAGCGAAATATGCGTTAATGCTTAATGAGGAGAACCCAGAACTCTTTCACAAACTCTTTAACTATGAAGAAACTCTCGAGGAAGCAGCGAACACTATACTCGAAAAAAGCCCCGAGGATGCAAGAAAAATTGTCCTATTTTTGCTCGGAGGCCAAATAGACGATAATACTATAGCACGTTTACTAAGAGTACTAACCACTAAGGTCGTTACAGGATTCGAGGACGAGGACAAGCTAATTAAGCTCCTCCAGCTCTTACCAAAGGTCTTTCCCGAACAGGAACGAACAGTGAGGAAGTATGCGAGATTCTACATCGCACTAAGAGTGGCTCAATCCATAGCTATGAGAGAGATACGATCCCGTATAGCCAAGGAGGCCTTCAAGCAAGCACTAGCAGCGAGAATAGGACTTCCGAGAATAATGCCAGATGACGAGTATATAGCGTTTATAGCTACCAATGTTTTTGAAGTCCCAAGGAAGAAGCTATCACGGATACTTGGGGCAAAAGAAGAGAGGAGTAAAAACTCAGCCGCGGGTTCATAGCCCATCGCCTATACGGCTAGGCCCCTTGTAAGCCTCATCACGCTATTCCAAAGCGATCATCCGGATAATATTAAATTAGTGCGGAGGCTGAATATTCCTCTCCTATATTGACTCCTTCTCGATACGTCTTATTTCGTCTATTATAGCTTCTACTGCATTCATTAATGCTTCCTCGTCTATTGTTAGTGGAGGCGATATCCTTATGCTTGATACACCAGCGCCTATTACGAGATAGCCTTTCTTGAACAGCCTCATCAGTATCTCGGCTAATTCTTTCTTTGCAGGCTCTTTTGTCTTCTTGTTCTTGACTAATTCTACTCCGATCATTAGGCCCTTGCCACGTACATCACCTATCATCTCGAGTTCGTTCATGGCTTCCTTGAATCTCTTAATGACTTTTTCTCCTAGCCTTGCTGCACGTTCACAGAGCCTATTTCTCTCCATGAAGTCTATTACTGCTAGCGCGGCTGCAGCTGATACAGGGTTGCCACCAAAAGTTGATGCATGACCGCCTGGCCCGATGCTCATGGCCTTGTCAGTTCCTATTACTGCTCCTAGCGGCAGTCCGCCAGCTATGGCTTTAGCCGTTGTTATTATGTCTGGATTAACGCCCCAATGCTGTATTGCGAACCATTTACCTGTTCTGCAAAAGCCTGCTTGTACCTCGTCGCTTATTAGCAGTATCCCGTGCTTCCGGAGCAGGCTAGCGAGCTTGGGGAAGAAGTTGTCCGGTGGAACTATGTAGCCGCCTTCGCCCTGAATAGGCTCTGCTATAACTGCCGCAACCTCTGAGGGATCAACGAGTTTGCCAAAGATCCATTCCTCTATGTAGCCTATCGTCCTCTCACCGCATTCTTCTGGATCATCTGTTCCGAAGGGGCATCTATAGGGGTATGGATAAGGTACATGAATGATGCTGGGCACTAAGGGCGCGAATCCCTTTCTTTGGACAGGCTTACTCGCTGTAAGCGATACTGCACCCATGGTTCGTCCATGGAAGGCTCCCAGGAACGCTATGAGGTATTGGCGGCCAGTCGAGTACCTTGCCGCCTTTATTGCTGCCTCAACGCTCTCAGCACCACTGTTCGTGAAGAAGACCTTTGCAGGCTTCTCAACCGGCGCGATATTAACTAGTCTCTCCGCTAGGTCAACGGCAACCTTGTAGTAGAAGTCTGTCAGACTATAATGAGTGAACTTCTTGAGCTGCTCAGTAGCTGCTTTTACTACCTCTGGATTTGTTGAGCCTACGTTTAGTACCGCAATGCCTGCATTGAGATCTATGTATGCGTTTCCATCAACATCGTAAACCACGTAGTCTTCTGCTCTCTCAACAACAAGGGGGTACCAGCGCACGAAGCTCTGCATTAGGTACTTCTCGTCTTTTTCAATAATCTCCTTGGCTTTTGGCCCTGGCGGCTCAACTATTATTCGTGGCTTAGTGATTTTTGTGCTCATGCTGCTCGCCTCCTATAAGCTGGCCGAGCTAGAAACTAGGTATCACTACTTTTAAACACCCAGTTACGGTTAATGCTGCTGGGGGTTGGAGCGCTTATGAGCGAGAAGCCAAAGGTGTATACTGGGATAGTTGTTGGGTATAGGCTCGGCTCTAACACGCAGTACGAGAACCAGGTATTGATAAGAATAGACGGGGTTACAACCCGGAAAGAGGCTTCAAGATTCATCGGATGGAGAGTTCTGTACAGAGATAGTAAGGGTAATGAATATAGAGGAAAAATAGTACATGTTCATGGAGACAAGGGAGTAGTAATTGCAGTGTTTAAGCCCAATTTGCCTGGCCAAGCACGTGGAGGGAATGTCTATATCTACCCTAAGGGCGTTGAACTAGTATTTACTGCTTAGCGAAAAAATCTTACATAACTAAATACTATCAACATCTATGTTTATTATATACAGTGGTTTATCGGGTCTCCGTGACCCCAGTTTCGCTATGTAAGGCGCTAGCGCCGCTGGGCGCAAATTATCATGACTTATTTTCTCTAGTGGTACCCACTCGATGTGTAAGTGATCCTCTTTAGGCACTATGTTGCTTGTATCTATTTTGTCGCAGAGGAAGTAGAACCCAAGTTCATGCACAACACCGCTGTGCCTGCGGTAGAACGACTCTACTATGAATATGAGCTCAGGGTCCTCAATTTTCTCTATTCCTAGCTCCTCTCTCAGTTCTCTACCGAGAGCTTGTACAATGGTCTCCTCTGGCTTGACTCTCCCACCAGGCAATCTATAGAAGTCACCTTTCTTACTAAGCTGCAACAATATCTTCCCATCCCTTATTATTACGCATCTCGCGCTCACCCGAAATAGCACAGTAGAACCCCGTGTAGAGATACCATATCTTGACAGTCCTTGAAATTTCTAGAACCCGGGGCTCCTTCACATGAATTACCAATTATTAAATACCGAGAACGGTTAATGGGGCCTCAAGTACAGCTCCCTGGCGCGACAATACAGCGGATGCATTAGCCGCATCATCGTAGTTATCAAAGAGGAAGGCCACGTATTGCCCCGATACATCTACAAAGACGCTTAGAGCGCCTAGTCTATCAGCTTTTCGAATAATTTGCCTCATTAGCCTCATGTTGGTATTCTCGTATAGCTTATTGGTAATAATATATAGGGCATCTAACATATTGTCGATATTGCTTAGTACTATGTCCTCATACACTCCTATATTTGTCAGTATACCTTCAACTATTTCCTCTTTATTAAGCGGCCTATCTAGTCTAACTACGACTCCCCATAAATCAGCAACCTCATGTAGCGGAATAGGTATGCCGTTTACAACTATGGTGCTTCCCTCCAGACTAGCAATTATAGTCTCCATTCCCGTTATTGGATCAGCAGAGTCGATAAGCGCAGGAAAACTTAGTTCACCGTTATCAACATAAGCCTTTGTAACAACATCCTCTAATAAATACTGCAGAGAAGGCGTAGAGAAAGCGAGGCCTCTACCATATACACGTATTTCTATTTCCTCGTCAAGGCCTGGGCTACCTAGACCACAAGCCTCTGCAACCACCGGTACGTCAAATGCAACCCCAACACCAACTTGACTAACCATAGGGAGAGGTGTAAGTACCGTATAAGCCTCGATTTCTACACACCTTGATACACCAGTGGCAGTAAGCACTATACCGGTATGGAGTTGCCGGCTAAATCCTAGTGCTGCTACCAAGGCACCCCCTATCATAACATTATAGGTACCACGCTAGGGATAGGTGAGGAGTGAGACAATAACACCTTATTAATACCTGTTTTTATACTCGGAGTTAAGTACCTAGCTCAGCTGAATCATACTTTTTAACTTTTTATCTAGCTATAAAATGCCTCGCGTTATGACTGTATCGTAAAGCCGTTAACACCTATCTCTACTTCGAATACGCGGAAACCTCTTTCCTTGAGCAGACTGCTTATAATACCTGCTTTTTCGGATGGGACAAGCGCTATCGCTGTGCCGCCCATTCCTGCACCAGTAAGCTTTGCGCCATAAGCACCGCTTCGTCTTGCAATATGTATAGCTGTTTCTAGTGCCTCGTGAGAAACACCCATAGCATTGAGTAAGCCATGTGATAAGTCTAGTAACAAGCCTAGCTTAGTAGCATCGTCTTCCCTAAGAGCTGTTATGGCTTCGTCTACAACCTTATTCATTAATTCTAATAATGACCCGCCGAGACCATGTAGAGCTCTTAACCTAGTAGAGAAGACATCTACAGCAATCTTAGTTGACCGAGGAATACCAGTGTCTATGATAAGCAGTTTTGTCCCTTTCAGGCTCACATTGCTAAGCCTTATTGGATTCTCCCCTCTGCGATAAAGAACAAAGCCCCCAATGGTTGAGACTGTATTATCTATCCCACTGGGATTCCCATGAACAATTTTTTCAGCCTCATAGGCAGCACGTAGAACAAGGTTAAGTGATGGCTTAATTCCTCCAAGCATAGCGTAACAAGCTGAAAACGCGACAGCAACAGCAGCACTACTACCCATACCAGCTCCTATCGGTATATCTGACTCTATATATATCCTAGCGGGCCATGGCCTACGGGAAACACTAGCCGCTATATACTGGGCAGCCTCCCATAGGTTACAAAACCTATGGCATGAGGTAAGGTCTTCCACTATTCCAAGATTCTTACTACTAACAACTATCCCTTGCTCAGCCCTCTGGCCCAAGGCACGTGCATAAAGTCCCACAGCCGCTGCAACCGCTTTTGAGCCATGCACCACCCAGTGCTCGCCTAGCAGGATTATCTTAGCAGGCGCTCGCACAACACATCTCATAGAGTAGACACCAATGAAAGCCTAAGGGAATCTGGGGTAAATAATAGAATACTACAACGTAATCGAATATCTATGCCCGTAGAGATTAGAGAATAGCTATTAGGATATAGGAGAATAAGAGACAAACAAGAATGAATAAAAAGTGTGTTGTTTTGACCGGATTAGCTGGTTTGTTTTCTTTTTTAGCTGCATATTGGGTAGTCGTCTGGTACTTTGGCTCTGAAGTACTTGCCTGTCTCTGGGCTCTTGAATAGGCCTATCTTTACTCCCTTCCTGCCCCTGGGTGCTAGTTGCC
>JALVHV010000094.1 GCA_027028845.1 Pyrodictiaceae archaeon
GCGGGGCTCCAAGCCCAGCCGCTCATCCCATCACCCAGAGCGAGAGGGCGCTATGCGCCCCTACTCGCCGAGCGGGCACCGCCACGCAGCCGAGGCCGAGCAAGAGCTGAGCCGATTAGCTGGTGGGGAGGTAAGGGTCTCCCTAATCCCCCATGCTGTGTCCTCGATACGAGGCGTACTCGCCTCGGCCCACGGATGGCTAAGAGACGGGGTAACAGGCACCGATGTCGCCAGGGCATATGCGGAGACTTATCGAGGCCAGCGCTTCATAAGTGTAATAGCCCTCGGCAAGCACGGCACCGTTGACCCCAAGTTCGTGCAGGGAAGCAACTACGCCGACATAGGCTACGCTGTGGAGAAGCGAGTCGCGAGAGTCACGGGCTTCGCGGCCATAGATAACCTAGTCAGAGGCGCAGCGGGCCAAGCAGTCCAAGCCTTCAACATATCAAGGGGCTTGCCCGAGGACGCCGGGCTAGCCCATCCCCCACTCCACCCCTAGGCAACGGCGGCGAGGAGACCCGAGCCTTGGTTATAGTGGTAAAGGCTGGTGGAAGGCTCATAGCGAGCCCCGAGACCCGTTTAGGGATACTAAGCGATATAGCGCGCCTAGCGGATAGTGGCGAGAAAATAGTCTTCGTCCACGGGGGAGGCGACATAGTAACAGAGTACTCTAGGAAGATGGGAATAGAGCCCAGGTTCGTGGTCTCACCGAGCGGTATTAGGAGCAGGTACACGGGGCCAGAGGAGCTAGAAGTCTACGTAATGGTCATGGCTGGTAAGCTGAACAAGGAGATAGTCGCGAGCCTAAACCGCGGCGCCAACCGCGCAATAGGCGTAACCGGGGCGGACTGCTCCATACTCTTAGCGGAGAGGAAGAAGAGAATAATCATAGTGAACGAGAAGGGCAGGAAACAAGTCATACCCGGGGGCTACACCGGGAAGATAAAAAGCGTGAACAAGGAGTGCCTCAACAAGCTCCTAGAACAAGTAGACATAGTCGTCGTATCGCCACTAGCACTCGGCACAGAGGGAGAACTACTAAACGTAGACGGGGACCAAGCAGCAGCAAGCATCGCTACAGCACTCCAAGCAAAGACACTAGTCCTATTAACCGATGTACCCGGGGTAATCCTAAACGACAAGGTACTAGAGAAAATACCACTAAGCCAAGCAGAGACAACAGCGAAGAAGACAGGCTACGGAATGAACCGCAAAATACTCATGGCCGCGAAAGCCGTCGAGAACGGCGTAGGAGCAGCAATCATAGCACCCGGTGACACAGAGAACCCAGTAACAAGGGCGCTACGAGGAGAAACCGGGACAAGAATCGAGCCCTAACAACGATGCAGATACAATGGGTGCAGCAACATCCTAAGCTCACCTAGCCATTATCCCGATCCTCTCTCACAGAGCGTGCAGCAAACCCCTTCGGCGCCTTCACATCAATGCTCTTGAGCCTCCTAATAATTGCTTCGAGATTCTCCTCGGCACTAAGCCTGTTAGCTTCTTTCCTCATCCCGTATTCATCTCCGGGGAGCTTACCAGGCCAAGAAGATAGTCGTAGACTAGGTCTCAATAAAGTTGCGTGGCCTCGTTAAGCAACCTAGCTCTACTATAGGAACAACTATAATGAACCCTAGCCTAATGAGTAGCGTGGTTCGCTACATTATATGAACCCGGTATACTGGCTACATGTCTCGGGACTAGAGGGCCGCGTGCCATGCAGCTAGTCCTTATCGCGGGCGAGGGCAGAGATGTCGGCAAGACTCTTCTCGGCGAGCACCTGGTCGCCGCGCTGAGGGAGAAGGGGCTCCGAGTAGGCGTTGTCAAGCACGTACACCACGGTGTCGACCACCGTGTCAAGGATACTGGCCGCTACCTCGGCGCGGGAGCCGAACGCGTAGTAGCAGTCGGGCCGAGCGAGTACATGGTGGTTGAGAAGAAGAGGCTAGGATTCTGGGAAGCAATACAACTACTAAACGGCCCCGACGCAGTCATAGTAGAAGGATTCAGGGAGCACATAGACAGCGTCATAGAGAAGGGAGGATGCACAGCCTACATACACAGAGGCGGCACCATAGACATAAACCCGGGGAACAAGAAGGCCCACAACATAGATGAAGCACTACATGTTCTCACAGAACTAGTAGCAGCTAAGAAATGTACAATCACGGCCTAATTGGAGTTTAACTAGGGTGATTTATGGAGCGTTTCCTTCCACAGATCCAGCTTAGCGTTGTTCCCTTGAAGGCTTCTAGTACTCAACTAATAATTATCTAATCCACAGTCTTTTTACTTCTCTTATTTTATCGAATTCTTTATCCTCGGTCGCTATTAGCTCTATATTATTGTTGAGCATTACAGCCACGTGGAGAGCATCAGACGGCTTAATACCGTAATCAGATATAAGCTTAGCTGCTTCTCTATATTCTTCTTCGCCAAGGCTAAGAACCAATACATAGGGGAGTACATTAGCTTCTATGAATTTTATAGAGACATTGTATGGTACATGGTATTTTCTTTTAGAGACAAAGATGGTCTCATCAAGCACTAATACATCTGTGTAGAGTTCATGATTATCTATTAAGTCAAAATAGAACCTTTCGTATATAGATCTGGTTGAACTAGTTATTGTATTAAGATATATGAAGAGCGTAGCATCTATAAATATTTTCAATATTCGAACTCCTCTTCGAGATAAACCTCTGCAAGCTCACCGGGTTTTGGCTCCCTTCTACCCTGTATCTTCTTAAGTCTTTCAACATGCTCTCTCATGGACTCCTTAAGCCTCTCTATATCGGGTTTAGGTGATTTTCTCACAGGCCTAAGTACTATTTCTCCGTCATTCCTTACCTCAACGACGAGTTCGTCTCCTTCATTAAGGCCGAGCTGTTCACGTATCGCTTTTGGCAACGATATGTATCCTTCATTTCTTTCATTCTTAACTCTTAGCCTCGTTTGTCGTGTCCTCAGTCGAAGAGCCAACCAAGCCCCCTCCTACTACATATAAGAGGGATACGGCAGTGTTAAGCCTAACTAGCTATGCTATATACAGCTACCTTATACTTATCAATACTTATACCATTCTCAAACACTGGATACGAGGTCAGACGATATTATAGCTTATAAACAATATCTAGGTATCCTCTCATCCTCTTTACAAACAATTCTCTATAAAAACCTCACAAAAAGTTACTACAGTCCTAAATAATTGCGAAGGACCAATCACGAAAAGAACCCCTAGGTCTCCGTGACAGATCGCTAATGAGCGAATATTTCGCTACTAGCTAATAGCTCCCTATTCATAGCGACGCTTTCTCGCCGCTATTACTCCTCCTATTGCTCCGCCTAGGGCTGAGAGGCATAGGCCGCATGCACTGATTAGGAGCAGTGTCATCCCGAGCCCCCATCCGAGTATAGCACCTGGCCAGCCTAGTAGCGAGGCGCTAGCGATTATCGCTATTATGCTCCACGCGACGACTGCTGCGAGCGAGGCAACGAATCCAGCCAGTGCTCCCTTGGCGGGGCCTTGGCGGGCTAGATAGCCAGCAACGAAGCCCGCTACTAGGTAGCCGAACACTATGCCGAAGGGAAGCGGTGT
>JALVHV010000095.1 GCA_027028845.1 Pyrodictiaceae archaeon
GAGCCCCGAGTCCCTAGCAAAGGACGCGTTCTGGCAGGCTGGGCAATAGCCCTCCTAGCGATACTCGTTGCCTGGTATGCCTTGCACCTGGTTTTTCCCCGCCAAATACCAGGCATAGTGGCCACAGTGGTTTTCATAGCGGAGGAGGGCCCCAGGAAGATCCTCTACGACACGGGGCTTACGCTCGCGAGGAGCACGCTGGGCTTCCTCCTGGGCTTCGGGGCAGCGCTACTCCTCGGGCTACTCTACACACTTCACCCCGTGCTAAAAGAGGCGATAAGGGCCCTCAACACGGTTCTCCAGAGCATATCGGTCCTTATCTGGATAGTAGTGCTCGTAATGGTGTTCGGTGTCCTAAGCCCCCTGCCGCCTATCCTTGTCGCTAGCCTAGTAGCTCTCCCAATAGTACTGGCAGCTGTTGTAGCAGGGCTTGACTCTTCTAGCAAGAAGCTAGCAGAGCTAGCAACGATGCTCGGGGCGAATAAGCTCCAGTACTACCGGGACTTCTTGTTACCGAGCCTGGCCCCCTCCCTAGCTGGGGCTACTCGCTCGGCACTGGGAGCAGCCCTAAGGATAAGCGTCGTAGCCGAGGCCTTTGGGAGCAGTGGAGGCATAGGATACATGATAGCCAACTACTATAACCTAGCAGAGCCGCGTGGAGTATTTGCTTGGGGGACTATACTAGTCATAGTAATGGTTCTCCTTGATAAGCTCTTACTAGAGCCCCTTGAGAAGAGGGCTGCGAGATGGAGTATAGAGACATAGCGCTACGGGCAACAAGTATCTACAAGAGCTTTGGTGACCGCCTCGTCCTCAGCGGTGTAAACATAGAGGCCTACCGAGGAGAAGTAGTAGCTATAGTTGGGCCTAATGGTAGCGGGAAGACAACCCTGCTACGAATAATAGCTGGGCTAGAGGAACCCGATAAGGGCCGAGTAGAACTCCATGGCAAGGCCCTCCTAGTCTTCCAGGAAAACCTCCTACTTCCCTGGAAAAAGCTGAGAGACAATATAGCACTTGGCCTCGTCTACGCAAGGCTTCCCCGTGTAGAGATAGAGAGAAGGATAAGCGAGGCATCTAAGCTACTGGGACTAACAGAGTATCTCGACAAGTATCCCTGGCAGGTTAGCGGCGGAACTGCTAGGAAGGCGGCAATAGCGAGAATCCTCGTCCTGGACCCCGATATACTACTCCTAGATGAGCCCCTAGCAGGCCTGGATATTGAGACACGTCGTGCCCTACTAGAAAGAATAGTCGCGATAGCGCATGAGAAAGGCAAGACGGTGATAGTTGTTGATCATAGCGTGGAGGCAGTCTCGCCCTACGCTGACCGTGTATACATTATAAGTTACCCACCTACAAGAGTAGAGGCAAGCATTGATCTGAGAGGAACGGAGCCAGAGAAGCGGCTATCCCTAGTATATAGTGTATTGAGCAAGCTAGGGAATAGAAGATCAACGCGTAAGGGCTCCCAGCTAGGAAGCAACATACACGAAAAATAGCGCGGCGAGATTCCTCCAGTGAGACGGGGCTATAGACAGCATTGAATATGGTCGTTGCACTAGCTCCGCTTAGTACAATGGGGGTAGTGTTTCCCCCTTAAGCAAGGGTATTCGTGAGGAGAATGATACGCTATGCATGCTCCTCGCAGCCTAAGAGAGTACCTAGACGAGCTAGAGCAGAGAGGCATGCTGAGAAGAATAACTACTCCTCTAAGCCCAGTTCTCGAGATACCAGCTGTGCTCCGCCGAGTTATGAGGGCTCGTGGCCCCGCCCTGCTCTTCACGAACGTGAAGGGCTACCCCGGGTGGAGAGTAGCTGGCAATCTCTTCGGCTCTCTCGAGAGGATAAAGCTAGCCCTGGGAACCGAGAGGCTTGAGGAAATAGGGGAGAGGCTAGTCTCGTTTGCCTGGAGCCCACCGCCAATGGGGCTTGGGGAGAAGATCCGGGGGCTTCGCCAAGTACTCGATATGGCTCGTTATGCTCCCCGCAAGACTAGGAGGGCTGGTTTCGAGGAAAACGTGCTAGAGGGCGACGAGGCGGGGCTAGACAGGCTACCGTTGTTCAAGACCTGGCCGCGTGACGGGGGTCGCTACATAACCTTTGGTCAGGTATATGTGAGGGATCCCGAGACCGGTGTCACCAATATAGGCGTATACAGGGTCATGGAGAAGGGTTCCCGGGAGGCAGTTATTCACTGGCAGCTCCACAAGAGGGGGAGACACGCCTACTTATCGGCGCTGGAGAAGCGGGAGTCCCTGCCAGTAGCCATCGTTATTGGGGCTGAGCCAGCAGCAATGCTTGTAGGAGTCATGCCTGTTCCCTACCCGCTTGACAAGCTCTTGTTCGCTGGAATAATGGCTGGCCGCGGCATAGAGGTCTATGAGCTGCCTAGCGGCTTGCTGGTCCCGGCTTCTGCCGAGGTAGTGATAGAGGGAATGGTTGAGCCCGGCAGGGAGTCTGAGGAAGGCCCCTTCGGCGACCACTGGGGCTACTATGATAAACCTGTTCACCGCTTCCCCATTATGCACGTTGAGAGGATATGGATGAGGAGGGCCCCAGTCTATGTTGGAACTGTTGTCGGCAAGCCAGTCATGGAGGACGCGTACATAGGTAAGGCTGTTGAGAGAATATTCCTCCCTGTTCTCCGAACACTCCTCCCCGAGATAGTTGACATAAACTTCCCGGTGCATGGCGTGTTCCAGGGCCTGGCAATAGTCTCTATAAGGAAGACCTACCCGGGGCAAGCGAAGAAGGTGATGATGGCGCTATGGGGTCTTGGGCAAACCTCTCTAACAAAGATACTCATAGTTGTTGACCACGACATCGATGTCCATGACATGGACCAGGTAATATGGGCGGTCTCGGCCAACGTTAACCCCCAGAGAGACGTAGTAGTGGTTCCCGGTACGCATACAGACCACCTTGACCCTGCGACGCCGGTTCCCGGCTATGGTAGCAAGCTTGGGATAGACGCTACGCGTAAACTACCAGAGGAGAATAACTGGCAAGAATGGCCAAAGGAGCTAGAGGAGCCACCCGAGCTAGCCAGGCTCGCGGAAACAGTGCTGCGGAGAGAAGGGGTGCTGCGATGACAGAGGCTAAGCCCTACTGGGACCCGGGGAGAGTGTCGCGCTATACCCGGCTCTCTGCCCTAATGCGCCTAGTACGCATAGAGCACACATTGTTCAGCCTCCCCTTTGCCTACGCTGGCGCGGTCCTAGCCTATGCGGCAGGGCTTGGATGGTGGCAGGCACTCTGGATGGGTCTTGCGGTTCTCGGGCTCCGGACAGCCGCTATGAGCTTCAACAACATAGCCGACCTCGATATTGACCGTCTTAATCCCCGTACAGCTAAGCGCCCCCTTGTAACCGGGGCTGTTAGGCTACGCGACGCTTGGCTCCTCGTAATTATTGGTAGCCTGCTCTACTACGCCTCGGCAGCGGCTCTGAACAAGTACGCGCTTATCCTTAGCCCAGTACTATGGCTACTAGCCATGACATATCCCTATGCTAAAAGGGTCCACTGGCTCCCACACATCCACCTAGGCCTAGTACTCGGCTTCGTCGTGTTCGGCGGCGCAGTCGCAACCTACGGCGCGGTGGCGAGAAGCCTCGGCGACGTCCTCGCCCACATTCCGTGGGTCTATGTTGTCGCTGTTGCTCTCTGGGTGGCTGGCTTCGACACCTACTACGCAATAATGGACATGGACTTCGACAAGAAAATGGGGCTCGGAAGCATACCAGCAAGGCTGGGTGTAAGGGGGGCCCTCTGGGCTAGCCGCCTAATGCACCTGGTTACAGCAGTACTATTGGCAGTGAGCATACCACTATACAGCCTGGGAGCGATAGGCACAGCAGGCATAGCGATTGGCATACTGCTCCTCCTATACCAGCATATTCTCTTAGTACGCCAAGGCCTAGAAGCAATACCCAAGGCTTTCAACACAAACCTTGCCCTAGGCCTCGTGATAGGCCTAGGAGTACTCATCGACAAGCTGCTACTAGTTCTCTAGCTCAACGACACCCAGCTATATTAGGCAAGAGCTCCTCTCCTAACAAGTACCCCGGGATAAGTCCTTGGCGGATCCTCGTGTATCTAGGCTAGCCCGTCTCATAGCAGAGTACTGTGTCTCCATAAAGAAGGGCGACGAGGTAGTAGTGAACGCGGGGCTAGAGGCGCTCCCCCTGGTAAGAGAAATATATCGAGAAGTCGTTACGCGAGGAGGCTACCCACTTCTAGTAAACCTAGGCGATGAGGTACTGGATGAGATAATGTATCGCTACGCGCCCGACGATGTATTGGAGCACGTTAGCCCAGTAGAGGAGGAGCTAGTCAAGCGCATAGACGTGACTATAAACATACTTGCGCCGAGCCACACAAAGCACCTTACTGGCGTAAACCCTGAGAGAATAGCGAAGAGGAGCAAGGCGAGATTCAACCTAACAAGGATATTCATGGAGAGAAGTGCTAAGGGGGAGCTACGCTGGACAATAGCGCCCTACCCGACCCGGGCCCTCGCACAGGAAGCAGGTATGAGTATCCTCGAGTACGAGGAGTTCGTCTACCACGCGACAATGGTTGACCGAGAGGACCCCGTCAAGGCCTGGCAGGAGCAAGCAAGGTGGCAGCAGCGTATAGCGGACTTCCTAAACAAGGTGCACGAGCTACGCTACCAGGGCCCAGGTATAGACTTCTACATAAGAGTTGATGGCAGGAAGTGGATAAACGATGACGGTCGCTACAATATGCCAGGAGGAGAGGTCTTCACGGGACCCGTAGAGGATAGCGCAGAGGGCTACATAGAGTTCGACTATCCAGCCATTTGGAGAGGTCACGAGGTGGAGGGCGTCAAGCTAGTATTCAGGAAAGGCGTTGTAGTGGAGGCGTATGCGCGCCGCGGAGAGGACTTCCTCCGCAAAATGCTCGAGACAGACGAGGGGGCAAAGAGGCTAGGAGAGCTAGCATTCGGCCTAAACTACAACATAACAAGATTCACCAAGGAGATACTATTCGACGAGAAAATAGGCGGAACAATGCACATAGCCCTCGGAGCCTCCTACCCAGAGACAGGCGGAAAGAACCAGTCAAGCATACACTGGGACATGATAAAGAGCCTACGAAGCCACAAGGTCTACGCAGACGGCGACCTAGTATACGAGAACGGCAAATTCATCGAGGACGTTATATAGCCTCGTTAACCGAAACCTTTATAAAAATAATTAAGCCTAATTTACTTCTTAAGGCCTTCAACACCATATACTTCTGAGGCTAAGGGACTCAGAGAAAGCGTTATCAAGGGAGGACATGGCTCCAGTAAACACGTAGCCTAGCACTATCCCATGGATGGCCCCGGGCGTGGTTATCGGTTCCCGGGGCTCTACTAGCTGGCACTCACACGTCTCGGTCACGTAGCCGGGTAGTGCTCGGTAGTACCCATGAAGACTAGCTATGGGGGTGAGAGAGATGTCGGCCATAAAGGTGTCACCAGGCCTTATAGAAAAGTACATAGAGAGTTCTCCCCTCTTGCTTAAGGCCTATAGGTTGCTTGAGGAGGATGAGGAGGTCAACGAATTACTAAGGGTTAGTAACATAATGGCTGTTGGTAGGCTAAAGTACAATGATCATGGCATTGTTCATGCAAGAATCGTGTCTGGTACGGCTCTTCACCTCCTCGATCTCTTAGTGAAGGCTGGTAGGGAGCCATCAACTCTTCGCGATGGTACTGCTAAGAGCATGGATGATGTAAGGCTCATAGTACTGTTCTCCGCGTATCTACACGATATCGGCAACTCTGTTCACAGAACGTTCCACGAGTATCTCGGCGCCCTCCTCGCTAAGGATATACTGAACAGATTGTTGCCTGAGCTGGGTATTCGTGGCAGGAGACTCTACGATATAAGGCAGGAGGTCATGCACACGATATTCGCTACAGAGTACAATACTCGCTGCCTAACAATGGAGTGCGGCATAGTAAAGATAAGCGATGGACTGGACATGGCTGAGGGAAGAGCCCGCGTACCATATAGGATGGGCAAGCTCGACATGCACGCAGTCTCAGCGATAAGCATTAAGAAGGTAGAGGTTGAGCCTGGGGAGAAGCCAATAAAGATAACAGTGTATATGAGTGATATGGCTGGTCTCTTCCAGGTAGAACAGGTATTAATGCCCAAGATAGTGACTAGCTCGATAGACGGCGACGTAGAGGTATACATAAACGTGGATGGCAAGACTCGAAAGTACTACCCCAAGGACTAAGCTCCTCAGCACCAACACCTAGCTCTCTGAAGGACAACGGCTGGTACAGGGGGCTATGAAGAAGCTCAGAATAGTCCTGGTAGAGTCGCCGCTTGAGCTAGTACCCCGGGAGATATGGAGTCATCCACAGGTAAGGAGATATGCTAAGCGATTCGAGATAGAGCCGGGCGAGACCCTGCTAGACAAGACCTACCACTACTATGCCATGGCTCGGCTAAAGGAGAAATGGAAGCGCGGTAGACCCGACATAGTGCATTTCTCCCTACTCCTGCTACAGGATAGCCTGCTTAACCAGAGAGGCCTCCTAGAGACCTATATACACGTGAGGAATGGCCGTGTCTACTACGTTAGGCCCGAGACCAGGCTACCAAAGCACTACGATAGGTTCAAGGGACTCATGGCCCAGCTACTAATCCACGACAAGCTTCCACCCGGTAGCGAGGAGTCACTCATAGAGAAAGCCGCTGATAACCTAGAGGAGCTAACGAGACGTCTAGGAGGCCTCATACTACTCTGGGAGAGAGGCGAGCCCAAGCCCCTTAGCCACATAGTAGGGGAGGCGATTCGGGAAGAACTCCCAATAGGTGTGGGGATGTTCCCGCGAGGAGACTTCAGTAAGCATGTGCTCAGGCTCGCTACGCGCAGGTACCGGCTAAGGGTAAACATGTCCCTCAAGGCATGGAGTGTGCTCCACTACGTCCTATGCGAGGCAGAGAAACAACTGGGAATAAGGCTGTAACAGAGGCAACGAGGAGCCCAGCTATACTACGACGGGTATCCGGGCTCTTCTCAGCAGCTCGCGGAACTCTTCCAGGGAGAGGCCAGCAAGCCTAGCAGCAGTTCTTATATCGCCTTTCTCTATGTAGTATTTGAGTGCTTCTTTTATCCTTGGTGGCTGCTTCTCTATGAATTCCCAGTCAGCCATACTCCTCCTAATCCTCCTAGCTTCTTCCTCTTCCTCGAGGATCTCGGCTAGTTCTGCTTGCATATCCTCTCCACCTCCTCTATAGCTTTGTTTAGCGCCTTGGAGGGGAATATGTGTAGCGTGTCACTACTATACTCGTCGAAGACGCTGCGAGGATTATTGCAATCCGGTCGTATTATTCCCCTCTTCATAGCCTCTAGGAGTATCTCTAATGCTCTCCACACCTTTACGTCTCTTAGTTCTCGCAGAAGCCGTGGCGCTAATAGGGCTGCACGATTCTCGGTCAATACTATGTAGCCTCTCCTTCTTCCAATAACTAGGCATAGGGCCTCCGGGAGATCCATTGACGGCATCTGTGGGTGGAGGTGACTCAGCTCGATGAGTCTACGCGCTTCCTCGATCTCGTCGGGTGAGGGTGTGTAGAGTGCTAGGGTTCCCTGCGCAAGCCCATGCGCAATCCATGCTATTGTGTTCTCCGATTTAACCTCGTTTAGTACCTGCTCCGGGACAAATACTACGCGGAAGAGTTGGAAGAGAATATCTCTCCTCCTATAGCGGGCCCAGTCTATAAGGAAGCAAGTATCTGCTATCGCGAGCATGTTACGCGACATTAGGTATCCTCGCCTTTATGCGTAGCTCGTTGAACTCCTCTATGGTCAGGCCAGCTATACGAGATGCTACGTAGAGGTCACCGGTCTCTATGTAGTATTTGAGTGCTTCTTTTATCCTTGGTGGCTGCTTCTCTATGAATTCCCAGTCAGCCATACTCCTCCTAATCCTCCTAGCCTCCTCGGCGCTAACCACATAGACGTTCTCTGAAGCAGACACGCTTGCCCCCTAACTTGTTTAGGAAACTCGTAGCGGGTTTTAGCCTTATAGCGGAAAAGGAAGGAGCCATGCTCTGCTTAGGGCATCGTCGTGGTTTACTAGGTTCTTGTATGTTATGGCCTTAGTCTAGGTACTCTCGTGGCTAGCTCGGAAAGAATAGCCTCGCCAACCTCTCTCGTTGAATAGTCCCCGCCTAGGTCAGGTGTCGTTATCCTCTCCTCCCATATCACCTTCTCTATTGACTCGCTGAGCGCCTCAGCGACGACTAGTAGTTCTTGGTCGCCATGCTCTTGGCCGAGGTATTCTAGGAGGTACTGCGTAGCCCTTAGAGCCGATACCGGGTTAGCTATCCCCTTGCCAGCTATATCCATGCCTGTCCCATGAATGGGCTCGAATAGTGCTCCTCTCTCCCCGAGCTGTGCTGAAGCGAACAACCCTATGCTGCCAGCAACGGCTGCTGCCGCATCGCTCAGTATGTCTCCGTACTGGTTAAGCGTGACAAGCACGCCAAGCCCATTAGGGTTCTTGACGATGTGGTAGGCAGCGCTATCGACCAGTAAGTCCATGGCCTCTACGCCGGGGTAGTTCTTTGCAGCGTTGTAGAACTCTTCTAGGAATAATCCATCAGTTGCACGGAGAACAGTAGCCTTATGCACAGCTATTACCCTGTTATACCCCAGTCTCTTTGCCTGCTCGAACCCAGTCCTAGCTATCCTCTGCGCAGCTCTCCGTGTAACAATCTTCAGCGCTACAGCAGCATCGCCGAACACACCCTCGACTCCAGAGTATATTCCTTCGGAGCTCTCACGCACAACCACTAGGCGTGTTCTCCTTGTCTCGAATCTCCGTATATCAGCGTAGATTCCTAGCAGCCTCCTTAGCTGGAGAGTTATGCTCCTATACCCGCCCCGGCTAGGGGTAGCCAATGGTCCCTTAATGACGGCGTCGGCGCTTAGCACTAGTTCTTCGAAGCCATTTGGATAGGGTTGCCCTGTCTTCTCATAGTAGGCTAGCCCCGCCTCTATGCGAACAAGCTCTATGCTATCTATACCCGAGAGCAGCTTCTCGGCAAAAACCATTATCTCGGGGCCGACACCGTCGCCGGGGATCAGCACTACACGGTACCGGGGCAATGCTTCTCACCACGGCAGCCTTCCATGTCTCTTAACGTACTCAACGAGCCCGCCTGCCCTAAGTATGCTGAGCAATGGCTCCTCTAGCCCAGCGACTCGCTCCACGACGCCCCGCGTAACATTAGTCACTATGCCCTCCTCAACCCTGACCTCGACGATGTCTCCCTGCTCTGTGACACTAGGTATCCTCTTAGCAACTATGACGGGCAGCCCAGAGTTAATAGCATTCCTATAGAATATCCTATGAAAGCTCTTAGCCACAACTGCCCCGATGCCAATCATTCTCAGTAGCCTAGCGGCGTGCTCCCTGCTACTCCCATAGCCAAAGCCCTCGCCAGCAACTATCACATCGCCGGGGCGCACCTTCTCATAGAACCCGGGAATGACGTCAGCAAACACGTAGGGGAGCATGTCCTCTAAGCGCCCCATCTTACTATACTTATACTTCCCGCTAATGATGTGATCCGTGGTAATGTTGTCTCCCAGGACCCATGCCCTGCCACGAACAACAAGGCTCATAGCCTAGTCATCCCCGGAGCAATGTATTGTTCTTAGATGAGGCTTCTTGGGTCAGTTATTCTACCCGTTACCGCCGCCGCGGCAGCAGTTAACGGGCTAGCTAGGTAGACCTTGGAGTCGCGGTGCCCCATTCTCCCAACAAAGTTCCGGTTACTGGTACTGACAGCAGTCTCGCCCTCGCCTAGTAGGCCGAAGTGGGCACCGAGGCACGGGCCACATGTACCATAAGTTACTACGCACCCGGCTCTCGCGAGAACATCTACTATCCCGTTCCTAGATAGTTCTTGGAAGACGCGCCTAGATGCTGGCACAGCTATGCATCTCACACCTTCCCGTACACTGTGCCTCCTAATTATACGTGCAGCGGCTACGAAGTCCTCGTAGCGCCCATTAGTACAGCTCCCAATGAACACCTGGTCTACCTCTATTCCCTCTACCTCGGTTACTGCCTTGACATTGTCTACTCTTGGCGGCGCAGCGACGAGGGGCTC
>JALVHV010000096.1 GCA_027028845.1 Pyrodictiaceae archaeon
AAGGGACTATCCCATGGTACATGTACTAAGGGCGTCCTCGTTTACCGAGGCCCTAGGAGCCATCAACATGGTTGCACCGAGGCTGGTGAGGTATGCGGCCTAGTGCTTCAACTATACTAGTGCTATCATCGGCGTTATTACCATTAATCACTGTTATTGCCTATTACGGGACTGTGCCGTTTGCTGTCCTAGTACTCGTAGTTGGCCTGAGCGTAGCGGCCACTGCTATAGCTATTAGGGTTGATTGGTTATCCTACTTGTTATCTATATCGGCAGCCGCGATACTAGCTACTTATCTCAATAACATAGTCTCTGTATCAGTATTACTCTACGCAGTCTTCTCATCACTAGCCGGGATCCGTTCACATACCCCAGTACCCAGGTATAGCACAAGAATACTACTACCGGGAATACTTGTAGCAATACTAACGATAACGTATTCATCAATCCTAATATATGCGCTGAGTAACACGAATATCGAGGGACTTAAAGAACTCGGCCTAAGCAGCCAAGGCGCCGCAATAATCTATGGCTTTGCAGCACTATTCGCTTCCCCAGTCACCTACGGATATTACTCCGGATATAGACTTGTGCCACGAGAAGCACTGGTAACTAGAAAGCTACTAAACACATTAACACCCGACAACGGGTTTAGGCTAGCCCTCTACCTCGCCAGCCTAGCCCCTTCAATAACGTATCACGAGCCCTTCTATGCCGCTGCAGCACTCATAGCCTACGTCATTAAGCTTTTTACACCATCAAGTAGGAGGCTAGGAAACCTAGACATCCTTGTCTACGCAATAGTTTACTTCGCGTTGCTCAAACTATTCGAGGTTAGGTGATTAGAGTATGAATAAGTACCTAAGCGTGACACTCTTAGGAGCTGGGATAGGGTTCTTCGCGCTGAGTGTGTACATGCTCCACTTAGGAGATATAGCTTCGTCTATACTAGCAGCTGGTATAGGCTACCTCTTACTAGGGCTCGGATTAGAGGAGAGAAGATGAGGAGTAGCCCTGCCGGACATCTGAGAACAAAATATGATGATAGAGGCCGCGAACCGAGCATGCTCTGCTCTCATACCTAGCCTTGCCAGTTAAGTCGCTAGACTACCGAGAAGAAGAGAACCACTGCTATGAGCCCTATAGTTATGGCCAATACATGTATTGGTTTTAGCTTTATTACTGCTTCCTCCTCGCTGAACGCTAATAGCCCTGCAGCTGTAAACACTGTTGGTGACGTATCCTTCGCTTTTTCCTCCTTGGAGGAGCTCTTCTGCCTCCTCTTGCTACGCGGCAAACCCCGCTACCCATTGTGAACAGCTGGGCTTTGCCTTCTCTTAACTCTGCCGCTCCTTACAAGGATCGTTGTTCCCACTCCACAGGAAAGCTAGGGGTCCTTTCTAGAAACTATAAGAAAAACATTTTACTAGTAAAAGTATACCAGGTATTCTGGAGAAGCTCCAGACCCCTCTACTTCGTGTGGACAATTACACTTCTTCTGTCTCTAGTAATGATGCTAAGTGGAATTTTATGAATAGTTTATACAAACAAATAAATGGTATTGAATATAGTCTCTGAGTCATATTAATAAACAATATATATGGATTTTTTGAAGCCAGACAATGAGATAATGCCGTCATTGTTTACAGGAAACATAGGGGCGCGGCGCCTTGATAAGCTTGGCATAGCTCCAGTCATTACTGCAGTAAAAACATGTTAATAGATCCCATCTATGTGGGCTCCAGAGGAAGCTGAGGGGTCAGTTACTAGATTGTAAAGTCTCCTGGTTCTGAATGAGCACGATCCTCGGAGGAGTGAGTATCAGTGCTTTTTCTCTCGCCCTGCGCTCCGGGGGGCGCATTAGGTGGTGGAAAGCACTAGGGGGAGGCCTAAGAGTTAGCGACCCTGTATACATGCATGGCTCCTTTAAACAACCTCTTATCCCAATGTATTCAGCGTTAAGCGTTATGGTGCCGCGGTGTGGTTTTATTTGGCCGCCAATCTCCACTAGATAGTTCTCGGCCAGCGATGCAGCATAGTGTCTCATCCACCTGGTTTCACGGTAAAACGCCGCGGTAATGCAGCCTGTATCGTCGCATAGATCGAGGAGCAAGTGGCCTCCGGGAATCCAGCGAGGGTTCTTGAGGATACCTGTTACTACGGGGTTGTCGTATGGGTGTACTTTGTCTACGTTTTTTCTGCGCAGATGAGCGTCTGTTGCCTGGTTACTTCTATGCAGTATCCCGTGGCTCGGTTCCTCACCAGGATCTATCAGTGTGGGCGCCTTTAGGAGTATATCGGGTTTTTCGCCCCTAACAGCGTAGAGTACGGGGTCGTAGCCATGGGGCGCTATTAGTGGTTTCCCTGTAGTGTAGTCTATGTTAAGGAACGTGTAGGGCTTGGTAGCTATGTCGAATCGTACAACGCTATCCCTATCTATCTCTCTTGGCTTATTCCAGTTCTCTATCTTCCTGTACATTGTAAGCTCAAAGGTATAGTCATCAAGCCTCATGCCGAGTGCAGCGACAGAGCCCACAATACCACGATTATCTAATCCTAGAATATCTATTATATTCGGCTTCATACTCCTTATGCAGTCATGTACAAGGTCTCTAGGAATAGCCTCGTGTACCGCTCTATCATACAGGGATGTTAGGCACGTTGGTCTTTCTGCTAAATATTCCCTAATATCATTGTAACTAAATAGTACAGCTATATAGGATGCCTTGGGGCTAATATTATAAGCTCTTGCTAGTTCTTTTAGTAACTGAATAGTCCTGGTAGCATCGCCGCGACTATCAACATAAACGTGTAGCGCTATAGCTCCATTGCCTCGGGTCTTCCATGGTATTGCTGGATTAAGTCTCACGAGCCAGGGGTAATCTGCTAGTTCGTAGCCACTACTTAGTAAAGCGGCTACGTATAGTGAGGAAAAATGTGTTGTGCAGCCCACAAAAGCGGTATCAAAACTATCAATACCTATGGCCAGAATCACTAGGCCTCTCTCCCCTTCAGGCGGGGAGTCACTGTTACTTCTTCTCGTAATCCTTTACAACTATCATGGTTAGTGTTGAGCGAACCTTGCCGTGGCTTCTTATGTGCTTATATATTATATCTCTTAGCTTGTTCATATCGTCGCTCTCCACTATAGCCACTATATCGTATAGCCCGTAGACCATGTACGCGGCCCTTATCTCTGGAACATTCTTAAGGGTCTCGAATACCTCCTCGTCAGCTCCTATCTCAGTGTTTATGAGCACTATGGCTTTAGGCATGTGTGTTCTCCTCCGAGGAAGAGTATTTGGGCTAGAGAGTGCTCCGAGTAGACTATATCATGGTAGCGAAAATATACTTGTTGATAGGGTTTTTCATGAAACGGGGTAGCGTATTTGCGGTAATGAGTGTTGATCGAAATGGTGAAGCTATACGCGCTTTACTATCGACACGATAACCCCAGGTACAATACGGTGCATAAGCTGATAAGGCTTGGCATAGTGAAGCGTGTAGAGAGGCCACCAGCAACCAGCATTGTGCTTGACCCCTTGTCTCCGCACCC
>JALVHV010000097.1 GCA_027028845.1 Pyrodictiaceae archaeon
TATACAAAGGATCCAAAACTAACGTTGAGAGACGCTATACTATCACGGAAACAGAGTTAATAAACTTTAACTTTAACAAGCTAGTTACATCGACAAGACTTTCGAGAAAGTTAAGGGAGACTAACCCTTATTACTTAGCTAAGCTAACCTCGATCCTTATACATGAAAATGAACTATTAAACAATGAGTGTTTGACATCACTTGTTCGTCGACTAAGTAGTAATCTAAAAGTTGTAGCAATAGAGATAGCTAAGTCTATAAAACAAGGGGAATACCCACTAATATCATATTATTCTCGTGAGTATAGTATACCGAGGAACAAGGTAAAGAGAATAGTCAGAAACGTGCTTAAATGCATAGATTAATTTCCAAACAATATTAGTGTATTGTTGATATTGCAGACACTATTATAGGGTGAACCCCAGGAAGCCCATACGAGGAGCCTACTATGCAGAAAGAGGGTAAGCAAGAACTTCCCTGGATAGAGAGGCATGAGAATGCTCAGAAATTCGTAAGCACTATAGCAACCCTAAGACGCATACATGTATATACGTCAGACGAGATTGTAAGAATAGTTGGCTATCGATACCGTAAAATTAGGAAAAGAAAGCCGGGCTTATATGGGAGAAAAGAACTTGAACTAAAACGCTTAGAAACCGTATTTAATATAGTATATTCCAGGCTACGAGAAATAGCTGGACTTCCTAAACTAGAGGAAATGAGCGATTTTCACCGTGCACTTGTGGAGAACTTCGTGGGAACAAGCTATGAAATCTCACTTAAAAAAGTACGAAGGGCTCTTAAACTTATACGGGAGTTCTGGGATGAATACAAGTTATTAATAATATCTGCACAAGATCCGCGAGAAGCTAGCCGCTATAGAAAGGAAGGAAGCGGACGCATACTTTCTGTCGTTCGCCGCCTTAGAAGGGATCTTGAAATTCTGCGTAAGGTGCACCAAGAATTGCTCCATACCCATATTATATCTGAGGGATTACCTGTAATAGTCGTAGCAGGTATACCTAGCTCTGGTAAATCAACCATAGTTAGGCGTTTGTCAACAGCAAAACCAGAGGTAGCTCCATACCCCTTTACAACTAAGAATATAATAGTCGGTAAAACCAGGCACAAGGAGATAGAGTTTTATATAGTTGATACTCCAGGTATCCTAGAGAGACCACGTTCACAACAAAATGAAATAGAGAGAAAAGCTCTTGCAGCCATAAGTTCGCTTCCTGATATAATTCTTTATTTATTTGACCCATCGGATGAGAGAGTACAAGACATAGATGCACAAGCAGCATTGTTAAGAGATATATACAATAATATAGTCAAGAAACGCGATATAGGGATTATAATAGCATTTAACAAAATTGACATAGCCAATATTAGTGATACCTTGACAAAGGTCTCAGCAAGCATCCAAGACATACTTGCTTCAAATCATACTTGTACAAGTCAGATTATTCCAATTTCTGCACTAACCGGCAAGAATATAGGGAGTCTTGTTAGAGCTATTCATCTGTGCCTACGAAAGGTCACGCCATGGCTCTTCATAGACAGTACATAATTAATTATCTTCGAAAACAGATTCCCTTAACCCCGACAACGAATGGTTTGTTCAACTCTCCTCCTTCAATGAACTCTATCCTGGCATTAGGAATTAATTGTTCGAGTATCTTTATATTCGTCCATGCATGCATAGTGAGCTTAGAGCCTCCTAATATGGATTCACCACAGGCAAGAGCCGCATATACAAGTACCATATCAGAGGCATGTCTATCAAGTGCTTTACCTGTAACAAGATCTTCGTAAAGTCGCTGTGCTGCCTCTTGCCCAACTACCTCTGCACGCTTACCCTTAGCTCCGAGCGAATCACCACCAAGTATAGAGTTCCTAGTATAAGCCCAAACAACAATACCGCTACCTGGCCCCAAGTGCGGATCACGATTCTGCTCATACCATTCCGTATTTATCCTTATGGGTATACTGCCCAGCTTAGTACGTAAGTACTCCTCAGCGCTACGAGCCTGTCTCTCCGCAACATGCCTCGGAAGCCGAACTGCGTGAGAAAGCCCTTCAATGGATTTAATTTCTCCCCTTTCTCTTAGGTTAACGCCTTTTAACGTCCTCGGAGGATTAGGTACATTGACTAGCACGATTCCGCCGCCACGAGGATAATGTCCCCTCCTCCTTACCACAATATCTATGCTAAACCCGAATTTTTCAAGGAGCCGAGAGAATACGAACCTCATATAGTCTATCGGTGGGCTCCACGGTACATCAGTTCCACCACGTATCTCAACACTAATGGGTCCAGGAGCAAATGCCATAACAGGCAGAATAGCTTGCATAACTAGTGTTACACTACCCGCTGTACCTATATTAAACCTAAAAGTACCGCTCCGAATACTTCCCGGCCTAAACACTATTTCTGTTGAGCCTAGATGAAGGCCATCTACCTTTGCACCAGATAGCTCAGCAACTGCCTGGACAGAGACCATATGCTGTCTTTGTAGACCTGGGCGGGGACGCTTAGCCCTAATATTGATTATCCTTATCTCTCTGCTAAGCAGAGCTGCAAGGGCAAGCGAAGTGCGCAGTATTTGTCCACCACCCTCACCAATACTACCATCTATCACTATCAACTATGGTCACCTCCTACTAGTCTTTCATAGCTATTCTCTGTATACGCTCAACACCCCTTATAGAATCAATATAGCTAGCAACACTTGGAGGAACTAGTCTTCTCCACTCATCATTACCACTAAGCATGAGGTTGCGTACATGAGTTGCACTATATTCATCCCTGCTAAAGCTAGGAGGCTCGATAATCCTGTAGCCATATTCACTAAACAATCTAACTACCAATGGATTACGCGAGAACACTACCTGGAACCTAGGCACAAGCAACTCTATGTAGCGTGGCCACACAAAGTTCATAGCAATATCTTGTACTGGTACCAAGTAGACCCGGGAAACATCGATACCAGCATCACGGAGAGCGAGGCGAAGCATCTCTATACGCTCTCCCGCTGTAAAGGGGTTCTTGATAGTATGGCTTTCCTGAGCGGATCCAATAACTATAATAAGCTCATCAACATGCCTCATGCACCACTTTATAACCTCTATGTGACCCCAGTGAGGAGGCTGGAAGCGACCAACAAAGAGGCCACGTCGAACTATGAGCATCACTAATCAGCACCAAGAAGACGGGAAGACATTGCCTCAAAAAAACTTCACCGAAGAGCTAGCCATCCTGCGCAAAGCACTAACAAAGGTTATAGAGAAAAATGCAGAGAAAGCAAAGAGAATAACCGCAAGGTATGGCTGGATACATGTACACCAAGCAGCAAGATACATCGAACTCCTATCCATGAATGATCTAGAAAAAATCCTAGAGACAAAGCCTCTTAAAACAATACGTACTAACACGCTACTAACCACTAGGGATAAGCTAATTAAGAGACTAGAAGCTAAGGGACTCCTAGTAAAAGAATATAAGCCAACACCCTATGGCATCATCGTTGAACA
>JALVHV010000098.1 GCA_027028845.1 Pyrodictiaceae archaeon
TACCCTCTAGCTCCACGGGGTTCTGGGTGGCAATAACCATGAAGGGTTCTGGGAGGTGGAGCGTATTACCCTCGATGCTCACCTGTCTCTCCTGCATTGCTTCTAGTAGTGCTGATTGTGTCCGTGGGCTTGCCCGGTTAATCTCGTCAGCGAGCACAATGTTAGCGAATACTGGTCCCTTGCGTAGCCTAAACTCGCCAGTCCTCTGATCAAATATCAATGTACCTATAATGTCGCTTGGCAAGAGGTCAGGGGTGAACTGTATACGCTTAAACTTTAGGTCAAGAGACGATGCAATAGCTTTCGCGAGAGTAGTCTTAGCTACCCCGGGCACGCCCTCTATAAGGACGTGGCCACCGACAATAAGTGATGCAAGAATAATTCTCGTCTCGTTCTCGAGGCCGTAAACAACCTTTGAGACCTCGCCTAGGACTCGGTCAGCAAGCTTACTAACCCTTATAATAGCGCTAATCCTGCTCCCAGTACTTGTCACAATCCATGCCCGGGAACCATATTCTCGCCGAGAACCCCCCTTATCAGTACCTCTCTGCACGGAGCATAGCGATAGGCCCTGGGTAATGGTGTCCACGGTGCATTCATGGGCGCTAGTTTTATCCCCTGGTAGGTTTAGGTCACAGGGCCTCCGCGGGGCGAGGAAAATGGCAAGCATTAAATCTGTCCGGATAGAGGATGGGGCGGGCAAGGTGACTCTGCGAAGCGTGTTTGACGCTGTTTGCCCGCTAACGGGGCTCGTTGATCGCTACGAGCTGCTCGTCGAGTACGTGCCCGGTGACGAGAAACTATACGTGGAGGCCTATAGTTTCCAAGAATACCTGGAGGGCTTCAAGAACACACGGGACTACCAAGAACATATTACTAGCAAGATAGCCCGCGACATCTGTGAAGCAGTGAAGCCGGAGAAGGTAAGAGTTGTTCTCCGTGGAGTCCACGGCGCTGTCGAGATAGAGTCGGAGACGGTACTCGAGTGCAGGTCCCCGGCCAAGCAGGATTAAACCAGCCACGGCCAGGTAATGATGAAGAACCGTTGGTTGGGAGGAAGACTAGCTTTTCTCGCTCCGCTCAGCTTTTTCAACTATTATCCAGTCTCGTAGGAGTGTTACAGCAGCAGCTGTGAACGTGAACCCTGCTAGCCCCGCCATGAGCCCGGCAGTGACTCGTGGCGGCTCGGCTGCGAGGAAGCTCAAGCTATACATGAAGAACCGGTAGCCGAGATACAGCGTGATTAGCCCCAGCACTAGAGATACTAGTGACTTAATAGTCTCGGAGCCTAGTCGTTGCTCAGGCACACCTCTTTCTCCCCACAGCCTGGAAGCAGAGCCTCCTAGGTATAAGCACTCGTCGCTATGAGGGAAGAGTGCCTAGCTCCCTTATTATCCTTGGCACCGAGAAAGCATTCCTTAGCACTAGTCTCAGCTTCTCTTCCTCGTCTATGAGGAAGGTATAGTGTAGGTTCACTAGCCTCACGAGCCCCTTACCCGCGTCAACCTCTAGGCTCACCAATAGCCTCTCAATAGGATTCTTCTCAACAATCCTTGATAGGCGGGCATATAGTTGCTCGTAGTCGCCGCTAAGTGCGCGGCTCCACCTACTAGTGCCCTGGGCAACGTACTTTGCCCTGGCCTTGACGCCTCGCTCTGGGCTAAGGTACTCTGGGAACCTTTCCTCCAATAGCTCTATGTCGCCGCTATAGGCGTAGACCTTGCCTATTGCCGTGTAGATGTAGACTACTTCGCCTCTCTGCATAAGCCTCTGCAAGTCCCGCTCCAGCCTATCGCGTGGCATGCCGAGAGCCTCTACGAGCAACTCTATTGTCATCGGGTTCCCCTCGAGCACTGCTATTATCCGGCTCCGGGTAGTGCGGCGCCAAAGAGCCTCTACGACGCCGGGGTCAACGGGTACATCGACGCCTATCTTCCTAGCAGTCTCTATCGCGTCGACAAAGCTATCGACATCAATGGTGTCGAGCGTGACTATGTAGGCCACCACGCGTGGCTTCCGGGGCTTCTCCTCCCTAGCCCTAAGCACCCTCCCGTGGCGCTGTATGAAGCGTAGAGGAGAAGCAGTAATACTCCACATTACCAGGAGATCGGCGTCAGGTAGGTCTATGCCTTCCTCGCCAGCAGATGTCGACACGATTACCCTTGTCTCGGGCCTCGCTGCCTCCTCCAGCGCCTTCCTTAGCTCGGGGCCTCGCATCCTCCCCCGGATGAGGGCGCAGGCATAGCCCAGCTTCTTGGCCTCCTCGCAGGCGTGCTGGGCAACGATCACACGGTCTATGAACACTATTGCCTTGGAGTAGTATCCCTCGTGGTCCCGTAGTATCCTCTTGAAGGGCTCGGTCTTGTGGCTAGGCCTTACCCCCGGGTCATCTATTAGTTCTCTTAGCTCGCTGAGAAGCGAGGCAAGCAGCGTCGGCTTCCCCGCGCTCTCCCTTAGGGCGAGTGCGCCGTCGCGTACTAGCCAGCGGAGAGCATTCCTTACGAGCCCCCGTAGCCTACCAGCTACCCGGTTACTGAGCTCCTCGAGAGCATTGTAGAGGCGCTGCTCGGCCTCGTTCAGCGAGGCTTCGTATACCTCGCCTATCCATGGAGGAATATAGGGGGCTACATCTGGGCTAGACCAGCTCCACTCCCTTATCTCCCCAATAGTCTCCTCTATCTCTCTCCTCCGATGCCTAGGAATAAACGCCGATAAACCGAGCCGATACTCAACGCCTCCCAGCTTCTTCATTACCTCCTTGTAGGCATCCTTGCCAGTAGTATGGTGGCACTCATCAACGACAACGGCGTCAACGGGGTTCTTCTCTACGAGATCCCAGTCACTGAGAACAACCTCGGGGGTAGCAACCACTACCCGGCTTCTCCACCTCCTATCCCTCTCCCCGCGGGGGACAGCGCCGTGAACAGCCTCGGCCTCTAGGCCTGAGACCCAGCGAATATACCTAGCAACTTGCTCGACAAGGAACCTCGTGGGCTCGAGGAACAATACCCTCTTAGCATTGCCGCTTTCCAGGAGCTTTTTCGCCCAGAGCACAGCGACAAGAGTCTTACCAGTACCAGTTGGCAGCACAACTACTCCACGGCGAACCCGTAGAGCCCACTCATAGGCCTCTAACTGGTACTTACGGGGCCGAAGCCTAGTACTCGGAGGCTTTGCCAAGGCTCCTCAAGGCTCCCCTCTACTAACTAGTCGCGTTTGGCCTCTTTGCAAGGAAGCCAAGTATCCCGGGTAATTCCTCGGCTGGGCTCGGGATAAGCAGCCCCCTACGCGCCTCATAATTCGGGCCGTAAAGACCGGGAAAAGGGTTACTGGGAAGGCTATGTTAGTGGAGATGCGGCACTACCTCGCTCATCACCTTTGCGTAGAGCATTATTGTGTCGCGGTACTTTGTCTCCGGGGGCCCCGTGTAGATTAGGTGCATCCTCATCTCTAGGTTCTTCTCCCTTATCTCGTGCACCATGAAATCAGCTAGCGCTCTCGCCAAGGGCTCTAGGTCTGGGTAGCCCTTGCC
>JALVHV010000099.1 GCA_027028845.1 Pyrodictiaceae archaeon
GCCCTGGCAAGCCTAAGCAGCGAGCACGGAGCCTAGCCAGTGGCTCCTATGGCTGGGTCTAGCACGAAGCCAGCCGGCATCGCTAGGAGAATCCTCGTCTCAGGGTCAACAAGTTTCTTCGCCACGTCTTTCTCGATGAGGAGGTGTACGTGATCCAGGTAGGCTACTATTGTTTCCTCGCCCTTGCCCACTATTCTCCAGTAGCGCCGGGAATCCTTCTCGGCAAACCCGGTCCTCTCCATTAGCACTGCCTCGGCCTTGTTCTTCTCCACGGCTTCTAGGGCATTTCTCACCGACTCCACGTAGTAGTCGAGCACAGTGTACCCAGTTATCCTCATGTGGAGCCGGGCCGAGGAGAGATCCGGGATACCTCCCTTGACCTCGTATACGACGAGGCCAGCGCGCCTAAGCTCCCCGAGGCTCCCGGCTGTGAGGTAGAGGGGCGAGGCATAGACAAGGGATAACAATATGGTCCTCGCGAGACACGGCTCAATAACGTCTCCCAGAGCTTCCTCGGCCATGGAGACTCCCTTCTCGAGGCTCCTCGTCGGAGGCTCTAGCAGGTGGAACGGTTTGCCACTAAGCCTGTCCTCGAATACATTGGGCGAGGCCTCGACTGTGCAATCCGTGACGCCTATGTCTCGGTAACGGTAGCGCTTGACAAGCCACCCCACATAGCGGCCGTGGTCATCGCTTGGTAGCGGTGCATAGACGCCTCGGAGATTACGTACAAGGAACACGTACTCCTCAAGGCCAATAGGCGCCAAGTGGAGAAACCCCTCCCGGGGCTCTCTGTGTCTATATCGTTACTTTACTTGATCGAGATAAGCTATCTCCGATAGGCGCAGGAGCCTCTCTCACCCTAGGGTGCGCCGAGGGATCTTATCGGTGATTATGCCGGAGTAGTTGTGGGTAATTAATGTTAGGTAGTTGGGCTACTTTCTCTTCCGAGAGAAACTACTTTTAATCGGTGGTACACTAGTACCTCTATAGAGAAGCGATTCTGGCCCGCTGCGTAACTAGGGTAAGGCGCTTCGCGAGATGGGGGTAGCTAGTTGGTTCTAGGCTTCTTTAAGCGCTCATCAAGGCCTAAGGACCCTGAGCTACGCAGGATAGTTGAGCAGGGATTCGGAGAAGACACTGTGGCCGAGGAGTCGCCTTACCCGGTAATACTGGTTAAGCCCTACAACTTTGTCTCGAGGTATATTGAGGAGAATAGTGGCCTCCTCCGCGGCGGGGTAGAGGAGGCTGCGAAGTACTTATCCGTGGACACGTATAGCCGGGAGTTCAGGCTACGAGGCTCCTTGGAGGATGTGCGCCGCCTAGTAAAAGCGGTGCCAGGGGCTCTGTCCTCGATCAACCTAGTAGTTGTTGATGCTATTGATACTAGAGCATATCTCCTCAGCTACTACGCGGTCATAACTGCTGCTAGGCTGGAGACAGAGCAGGGAACAACCTACGGTATAGAGGCGGTGACAAAGCTAGCAGCAATGAACAGAGGCGTGGCGCTGAGCTTCATAGAGCTCCGTGAGCAAGCACTGCGCTGGGAGCCCAGGCTAAGCGTCTACGTAGAAGGCCTGGATCGGGAACACATGGTTATAGCTACTAGCCTGAACAACCTATACAAGTACATGCTTGTTGGTGCTCCGCGCGAGGAACTAGCCGAGAGAATGGGCTTAGTATCGAAGCTCTGTAGGCAACACATAGAGGATGAGGAGAAGGTACTAGCAGCCTACAAGTACCCGGAGCTAGATAAGCACCAGGCAGAGCACAGAGCGGTCACAAGGCACCTCGTGCTCCTCGAGGATAGCTTCGATGGCAGGGAGACTCCTCCCCTTGAGAGACTAGTAGACCTAGCAAGGATCATTGAGAGCCATCTGGCCTCGAGCGATAGGGCTTATGCAGAGTGGATGATAAAGCAAAAGATACCAATAGCTGATAAGAATCTTCCACAAAAGTATGAGCAAATATGAGTACCAGTAGTTGTGTCTCCTGTGTCTTCGCGTCCTAGGCTCTACGTAGGGCAGTAAGCCTGTTCATAGGGTAGCGGGAATCGTGCTAGGTATCCCTTGTGCCTCCGAAACCCTGTAGTTATTACTCTCTCATCGCGATTAGTGACTAGTTGTTTCTGTGGTGGCAGCGACTCTTTTCCTCATTATACGGCCCGTCTTGACGCGGTACAGGTACTCTACCAGTAATGCCCCGGTATAGCTTGCTAATATTGTGTAGAAGCTCCGTGGATTGGTCTCGTACTGGTGGTAGAGGAGGAGTACTAGTATGCTTGCCACGACGACTAGGCTCACTAGTATAATCGCTGCATTGCCCCTGGTTATATGGCGTAGCCTGTAATGGGCTATTATCACGGCTAGGTAGATTATTATGAAGGTTGCGCTACAGACAGCGGCGACCCCGTCTAGGTTTAGGAGGAATGCGAGCAAGAGGCCCAGGATAGCTGTTATGTACAGGCCTTCTGGTGCTCCAAACCAGGCCTTCCTCTCAAATGTTTTCGGTAGCTCGCCTTCCCTCGCCAAGGCGTATGCTATGTTGGCGCCGCCGTAGAGCGTCGCGTTTATCGCCGAGGAGGTGGAGAAGAGGGCCCCTATTGCTACTAGTGTGAACCCGGCTTCGCCGAGGAAGGGCTTAGCGGCCTCTGCTAAGGCGTACTCCTTGGCTCGCACGAGCTCTTTTACCGGGAGATTACCTATTGCTACCACCGAGACGCCAACATATACCAGGGTTGTTATGAGTAGGCTAAGGTATATTGCTCGGGGCACGTTGCGCTCGGGGTTCTCTATGTCCTCTGAGGCGTTGGTTACGAGCCCGAACCCTGTGTAGCTGAGGAAGAAGAGTGTCGCGGCATAGACAGCGCCCATTATGTGCTCCTTATCGGTTAGCGGTGCTAGGAGCGAGGGCTTAATACTCCATAGACCAGCCACTATGAATAAGCCAAGTATCCCCAGCTTCGTCGCGACTATCAGGCTCTCTGCCCTACCAACGGTCTTCGAGCCCCGGAAGTTGAGGGCAACGAATACTGCTACTACAGCCACCTCGACCAGGGCTATATTCAGCCCAGTAAGCGGCTCGTGAACTAGTGCGAGGAAGTAACCGGCGAAGGTCTTCGCGAACAACGCTATGGACGCGACATAGGTGAACCACAGCATGAACGCAAGCATCCCGGTGAAAACGTTGTCCCCTATTCCCCGGATGATAAACTCTATGGGCCCCGCGTTGGATATTATCTTTGAGCCGAGCTTCGCGTAGCTATAGGCCACGAGGAGGGCGGCGAGAGAGGCAAGGATAAATGCCAGTGGTAGGTTGCGCCCAGCTATCTCGGCTCCAACGCCTATGAGCGAGAATATGCTAGCACCTATAATTATGCCTACAGCGATCGCTGTAGCCTCCCAGAGGCTGAGCTTGCCTCCTCCTCGGCCCAAGGAGGGCACCTACAATCCTAGGTGCCTAGCGCCCTCTTAAGCATACCTCCTTGGGGCGTCATTGTCCTAGGTACCCTTGTCTAGGCGGATTCCTCT
>JALVHV010000100.1 GCA_027028845.1 Pyrodictiaceae archaeon
GGGCTCGATGCCGAGGCTCCTTAGAAGCCCTAGTACCTCCTCGGCCTCGCCCTTGCGGAGCAGTCCATGGTTAACAAACACAGCTACCAAGCGGTCACCTATAGCCCTCTTCACGAGCAGCGCGGTAGTAGTTGAGTCGACACCACCACTAACAGCTACAAGGACTTTCTCATCGGGGCCAATCCTTGCCCTAATCTCCTCGACAAGCTTCTCAACTATGTTCTCGGGCTTCCAGTTCTTCTCCAGCCCGGCTACGAGGGATACGAAGTTATCGAGGAGCAGCCTGCCCTTCGGAGTGTGGCTAACCTCTGGGTGGAACTGGACACCGTAGACTGGCTTATCCCTTAGCCTGAACGCGGCTATGTACTCGGTATCCCTGGAGACAGCTAATACCTCTGCGCTATCGGGGAGCGAGGCCACGTAGTCTCCGTGGCTCATCCACGTCTCTTCCTCAGGGCCCCATCCCTGGAACAAGGGGTCGTCGCGCCGTAGCACCCTTATCCATGTACGCCCATACTCGCCAGGCCCCTTCTCGACACGACCTCCAATCATTGTCGCGAGCAATTGGTGGCCATAGCAAATCCCTAGCACGGGGATATCGAGCCCGAGCACCCAGTCACCTATACGCGGCGCGCCAGGCTCGTGGACGCTGCGAGGACCACCTGAGAGAACTACAGCACCAGCCCCGAGCTCTCTGACTTTCTCCGGGCTAGCCTCATAATAGTGAAGTATCTCTGTGTAGACGCCGAGCTCCCTAAGCCTACGGGATATTAGGTGCGCGTATTGTCCACCAAAATTGATAACGACAACGGTGCTGTACTTTCCGCTAATCCTCATACCTAGGACTTCCTCCAGCAGCGGCTACCTTCTCGTGTAGCACGTGTGCCCCAGCCTCGGCCTTATTAGCCCTAGGTGCAGAAGAGGAATCAAGACACGTTGTTACATAACGTGATATAAAAACGATGAATAAGCATTGATGCAGCTAGGCGTTATTTTAGGCCTATGCCTCGGGAATCCTCTAAGCGGTGAACAATGAGGGAGCGCTCCCCGGTCTGTGCCTACGAGTGGCGCTACGGAAGCCAAGAGATGAGGCAGGTATTCTCCCGCGACAATATTGTTGAGGCATATAAGCGTGTCGAGCTAGCCCTATTAGAGAGCCTAGTAGAGCTAGGCGTTGCTCCCCCAGAGGCTCTTGACGAAGCAAAGAAGGCGGCCTCGGAGCTAAACGCGGCACTGGTTTACGAGGAGGAGAAAAAGAGGGGCCACGACATAGCATCACTTGTGTTCCTCATGGGTAGGCTCGGCGGCGAAGAAGCTGCCCGCTGGATACATTTCGGCGCGACAAGCAACGATGTAATCGATACTGCTTGGGCACTAGTTATCCGGGATGCACTAGGTATTATTAAGAAGAGGCTAAGGCTCCTAATAGAGAAGCTAGTAGCCCTTGCCGAGAAGCATAGATACACCGTCATGCCTGGGCGCACCCATGGCCAGCACGCAACACCGATAACACTCGGGTTCAAGTTAGCGAACTACGTCTACGAGCTAGCTCGTAGCTACGAGAGAATATGTGACGCGGAGAAGAGGGTTCTCCGCGTAAAGCTGGGTGGAGCAACAGGAACCATGGCTAGCTGGCATGGCTATGGCCTCGAGCTCCGCAAAGTCTTCGCCTCTAAACTTGGCCTAGAACCACACATTGTATCAACACAGGTTGCGGCCCGCGATGGCTTTGCAGAGCTAGCAGCAGTACTAGCAATACTAGCTAGTACCCTTGATCGCTTCGCCGTAGAGATTAGAGAACTAGCTAGACCAGAGATCCACGAGCTATGGGAGGAGCGGGGAAGCGCTATTGGGAGTAGCGCAATGCCCCAGAAAGCGAACCCGGTCACAGCTGAAAGGATAAGCGGCCTAGCACGGATAGCTAGGAGCCTCGTGCACGTTTTCCTAGAAAACATGGTGCTTTGGCACGAGAGAGACCTAACAAATAGCAGCTCCGAGCGAGTAGCAATACCACACCTTTTCCTAACAATAGACCAAATACTCATTGATGCCAATGATCTTGTTAATAGGCTACGCGTAGACGGGGACAAGATGAATAGAAACCTATACCTAACAATGGCCACAGCAACCACGGAGGCATTAATGAACCTCCTCATACAGCGAGCAGGGCTAAGCCGCGAGGAGGCATACAGCCTAGCACGCAAAGCAGCACAAAAAGCATTACAGGAGAAAAAACCGTTATGGATCGCGGCAAGCGAGCTACCTGAGATAAGAAAGCACCTGGAAGACGTCGATCTAGAGGAGGTACTACGCCCAGAGAACTACATCGGCGAAGCACCACGCCTAGTAAGCGAGGCAACAAGCTATGCGAGAACCGTTCTCGAGAAGTGCTAAGGCCCTTTGGAAGTCAGTCCTTCAACCCCGCTGTTGCTCTACGAGAACTCGGCTCTGGGAAGAGACGGGTTATTCTTTTCAAGCTATGCATCCCAGATGTTCTTGCTTGGTGTAGAGGGTGCGTTACGCTGTTATCCTTGCTGCTGGGTGGGGTGAGCGGCTCTGGCCTATTACTAGTACTCGGCCTAAGCCCCTTGTACCGCTGCCTGACGGCGAGACCCTGCTTACTAGGCTTATGCGACAGCTTCGGGGCCTTGTTGACGGGTTCCTCCTTGTTGTCCGGGGAGACGAGTTCGGCGACATGGTGAGGAGGAGCATAGTATCAGCTAATTTTAGCGCGTATTATGCTGTTCAGGAAGAGCCCCGGGGCACTGGCGATGCTGCCCGTGTCGGTGTTGAGGCCCTTCCCCGGGGAGTTGACGAGGTTCTAGTGCTTAATGGAGACCTTCTTGTAAGCGATGAATTACTGAGAGCCGTGGCTGAGACGGGTTCCCCGAGCCTCGTGGGGGTTCCTAGCGATGAGCCCTGGAACTACGGGGTACTCGTCGAGAATAATGGTTGTCTCAGCTCTATCCGCGAGAAGCCTAGCGACGCTCCCAGGGGCTCTCTCATCAATACCGGGATATACTTGCTTCCCCGGAGCGAGCTAGAAGAGGCACTACGGAGCATAAAGCCTAGTCCCCGCGGCGAGCTAGAGATAACCGATGCTGTGACGCTCCTCGCCAGGAGGATGTGCATAAGGATTGTGAAGGGCACTGGCTTCTGGCTAGATATTGGTAGGCCCTGGGACCTCTTCGAGGCCTACAGGCTCCTTTGGCGTCAACGATTCGGTGATAGCGAGCAGGCGGTGGTCGAGGGCGAGGTGGAGAGCACAGCTATCATCCAGGGCCCAGTCTACGTCGCGGAGGGCGCGGTTATCCGTAGCCATAGCGTAGTAGAGGGCCCTGCCTGGATAGAGGGAGAAGTAGGCCCCTTCGCCAGGATAAGGCCCTGGAGCTTCCTGCTGAAAGAGAGCAAGGCAGCTACACACACCGAGGTGAAGGCCTCAATACTGATGAGGGGGGCGAAGGCTCCTCACCTAAACTATGTAGGTGATAGCATCCTTGGAGAAGACGTGAACCTTGGAGCAGGAACCATTACGGCGAACCTGCGCTTCGATCATCGTAATGTAAAGGTATGCCTCAAGGGGAAGAGAGTGGACACGGGGCGTAACAAGCTCGGAGCAATAATAGGCGACAGGGCCCAGACAGGTATCAATGTCTCGCTCTTCCCAGGTGTGCGCATCGGGGCCTATTCGTGGATAAACCCGGGAATGATTGTTGACCGGGATGTCGCTGACTGTGTCCACCTAAGAAACGGTTACTATGTACGCGATCTCAGGGAGAGACTTGGGTGCCCGCAGTATGTGCTACGAGCCCGCGACAAGGTCTCCAGGTGGCTAACAGGCTACAAGCCATAGACTGAGAGGAGGGCTTCTCTGCTGGTGTATTGTTTTCCTACAGCATCGTGTCTAGAAGCAACATTACTATGAAGCCTATAAAGAATCCTAGGGTCGCCTCGTTCTCGTAGCCGCTCCTATGACTCTCCGGCAACGCTTCGTGGCTGACAACGTATATCATTGCGCCTGCCCCGAAGCCCAGTAGTAATGGCAGGGAGTTAGCCGCGAGGCTTCCCAGCAGTGCTGTTGGCACCGCTACTACTAGCTCGCTTACCCCGCTCAGCACAGCTATTGCTATTGCTAGTCCCTTCCTCCCCGTAGCGGCTAGTACTGGTAATGCTACAGCTAGTCCCTCGGGGAAATCCTGCAGGGCAATAGCAACCCCGGTTGCGACCCCGGTTGCTATGCTGTAGGCCGTTGAGGCACCAATAGCCATTCCCTCCGGTATGTTATGAATCAGTATAGCAAGCGCGACTAGCCACGCTGCCCTCATCTTCCGGCCCCACTCCGGGCCCTCGTACTTCTCCGTGAACGGGTGCTCGTGGGGCAAGAGACGATGCAGGACAGCTATTGAGAGCGCACCTAGTATGAAGCCAGCTAACGGCACTGTGGGCGAGCCTGAGAGCTCTATGGCTGGTAACAAGAGACTAGTAAAACTAGCAACAGTCATAACACCACTACTAAACCCCAGCCCTATGTCTAGGACCCGCGGGCTCACCTCTCTCCTAAGCAGGAGTATTACTAAGCCTCCAAGACTCGTAGTGAAAGCCGCTAAGAGCCCCAGAGCAGTAGCCGCCATAACTGGTGACAAATTCTCTAGCCCAATGCCTAGCATTAAAGAGCACCTCGATTCGCGTCACTGGATCCCTGGCTCTCCTTGGAGCCGGCTATGCTCCTGCCCTGCTCCCTAGGGGCTCTAGGCATAAGGAGGACTTAGTAATAGTTTCGGATAATTATTATACTAGGAACCATCGCTGCAAAAGAACCCATAATGTGTGTCCATAACGATATTGTAGGGCTATGTAGTGCTACTTCCTATACTCCCGGTATAGTTTCTCTGCAAGAACAGTTGCTGGATTAATACCCGTGGCTCTCATAAAGCCTTTGAACTCTGGTACAGCGTTGACCTCGTTTACGAGGAACCCGTTACTTGTCTCGAACAAGTCTATTGATACGAAGAAGCCCTTAACGCTCATAGCAGCTCTTAGTGCGAGGTCCTCTAGCTCACCGCTCGCCTTGTATGGCTTTGTCTCTGCGCCTAGGGCTACGTTGCTTCTCCACTCGCCGTTTCTCGCGACGCGCTCTATACAGCCAAGAACCTCGTCCCCTACTACGAGGCAGCGAATGTCTCGCCCCTCTGTCTCAACGTGTTCCTGCATAACCACTATTCGTTGATGCGGTGTCTTCGCGGCCTCCCGGTGGGCTAGGAATACTTCCAACTCCATAGGTGTCCGGGCCCGTGTAACGAGTCTCCCCCAGCTACCTAGCGGCGGCTTAACCACTAGGGGATAGCCAAGCTCGTTGCCAGCGCTTAGTGCGGCGCCCCTAGTGAAAGCTAGTACCGTTCTTGGTACTGGGAGCTTGTTGGCCACGAGCCTCGTGTAGGATAGGATCTTGTCTCCCGAGTACATTATTGTCTCTGACGAGTTAATGCAGTGTACCCCGAGGGCCTCGAGGAAGGAGGCCGAGTAAAGGGCCCGTAGCATAGATATAGGCCTAATAACTGCGAGGCCTAGCTCTGCCTCAGCCTTTCCTAGGCCTATGGGCTCTGAGCCTACATCGATCACGTGTACTTGGCCGAATTTCTCGCGAAGCGCTGAAAGAATTAACCTCTCCTCTACTCGGGCGACATCGATTACCAGTCCCAGCAAGGCCGCTCATTCACCCTACTAGGTGGCTCCGCCACGCCTCTACTCTTGCCATTGATGGTTCTCGCTCTAGGACTGAGACTGGTTCCACTCGTTAAACATGCTGCACTATCTGGTGCAGGCTTAGGACGGAGAAGCCGTTCCCAGGGCTACACGGCTTACCTAAAACACTCCTAGAGAACTGTTATTCAGGCACTACGAGACTCCCTATGCTGGCTCCTCTTGCTGCTCGCAAGATGTTCTCGGGCTCGGATCCATTAACTATGCGTGTAGGTATCCTGCTCCGCTCTAGGACTGTTATCGCTAGGGGGTCTAGTAGCTCGTAGTGACCCGGCTCAACGCTCTGCGAGAGAACCCTCCTTAGCTCGGCATAGGTTAGCCTCGGTATAAGCTTGGCCCCTGGCTCCTTCCTCGGGTCAGCCGTGTACACGCCATCAACGGTTGTTGCCAGCACGAGTATCTTTGCGCCTAGCGCCTCTGCTAGGAGGGCAGCGACCCCTGCCGTGCTCTGCCCGGGCTGGAAGCCCCCAGCGACTATTATCTTCTCAGTAGCAGCTACCCGTAGCGCCTCCCATAGGCTCCTCGGCGGCTCCGGGTAGGCCTCGGGGTAGAGTGCTGCTATGAGGAGGCGCGCATTGAGCCTCGCAGCCTCTATGCCGAGTATGTCCAGGAACCCTCTATTCGCACCAGCTTTCGCGGCGGCCTCTATGTAGCTGCGCGCGACCCTCCCCCCGCCAACGACTATGGCTACTCGGTACTCGTCCACGAGGCGGCGAATAACCGAGACATAGCGAGGCAGTGTATCGGCCCGCTCGGGGTTAATGTGCTTCCCACTAATCTTCACTACTAGCCACGGCTTTCTCGGCAAGCCCTAGCCCACATAAACAAGGCTAGTAGCAATACTACCTAGTATTTTAAGTCACCTCTTGTCCCCAATAGTTCCCAGGCACCAGGCCGGGACTATGCCTTAGATGTTATTAGGCGTGGGCTACCCGTGCAACCATTGACTACAGGGAACGGGTGGTGCATGAGACGCCTTGGCGAGGATAGCGATACTGGTACGTGCCAGGGATAGGCCAGGGCTCTTATCCGATATCGCTGCGAGGCTCCGTGACCTAGGAGCAAACATCGTGGTTAACCTCAGCTATACCAGGGGTGGCGAGGCAACCCTCCTCTTCATAGTGGATGCCCAGGGTAATCCCGAGGAATTCGCCGAGGAGCTAGAGAAGCGCCTCGAGGAACTAGACGTGGAGGAGGTAAGGGTAGCAGCCATAGACGCTGGGGCTGGCGAACTCATAGCAGAGTTCCTCGAGGAGCGACCAGGTCTTGTACAGGCCCTCGAGGAACACCTCGCGGCAGCAGATATACTCGACGCCATTATTAGACTGCCTAGTAGTAAGCGTCTCGAGGTCTACCGCGTACTCAGCCTCAATACGTTGGCACAGGTGCTACGGCTAGCCGATGAAGCAATCATAGAAGAGATAATGGATGCTGTCCCCGTGCAGAGACTCGCAAACGCCATAGCGCTACTAGACCCGGACGAGGCAGTCGATGTTCTCCAGAGGCTGCCAGAGGACAAGAAGAGACAGATACTCGGCATGCTCCCCGACGAGCTGAGGAGACAGGCGGCGCGCCTACTACAGTACCCTCCGGAGAGCGCCGGCGGCATAATGACTACTAGTATCCCGGTGCTACGCCTAAATAATACCGTCCAGGACGCGCTCCAAGCACTTCGCCAAGGCAGGTACGATGTCCGAGACACCGTGGTCGTCGTTGACGAGAAGGGTAAGCTGGTAGGCCTCGTACCCGTGGATGAGCTGCTAAGGGCTCGTCCTGGGGAGCCTCTGGCTCGGCTTGCTAGAAAGCCCCGCATAACAATAGAGCCCGGTTCCGATCGGGAGGAGGCAGCAAGGCTCATGCTGAGGTATGATGTGAACAGGCTACCAGTAGTGGATAAGCATGGCCGCTTCCTCGGCGCGATAACGGTTGAGGACGTAGCGGACGTCTTGGCCGAGGAGGCTGCAGAGGACATAGCCCTGCTAGGAGGCCTCGAGAAGCCACGGGAACGATACCTAGCCGCCACTGTTCGCGACCTATTCAAGCTAAGGCTTCCATGGCTGCTACTGATATACCTCATAGAGAGTGTTACAGCAAGCATACTAAAGAGCTACGAGGACCTTATATCCAGGGTAGCCGTGATAGCAGCTTTTATCCCGCTAATAATGGATACAGGTGGCAATGTTGGCAGCCAAGCAACCTCCATGATAATACGCGCTCTCGCCCTCGGCGAGCTCTCCGAGAGAAGCAGGCACGACCTAGTATACGTGTTCCTAAAGGAACTAGCAACAGCGGCAGCAATGGGGGCGGTATTCGGCGCTATAGGCTTCGGATTCGCCTATCTCCTCGGAGGAAGCATGAGAGTCGCTCTCGCGGTATCCCTTACACTATTCATAGTAATCGTGTTCGCCGACATAGTGGGGGCAATCCTCCCAATAATAGCGAGGAGGCTCGGCATAGACCCAGCAACACTATCAGCGCCACTAATAACAACGATAGTTGATATAAGCGTCGTCTTCATCTACATGACGCTAGCAGCCAAGCTAATACTGGGAACCTAGGCCCTGGCTACACGGCTTGTTAAGGATTACAGCGTTTTAGTCTCTCAATAAGCTCCTCGAGCACGCGGAGGCTCATGCCCCAGATAACGTCGCCGTACCATGTCTTATAGCCCTCTACCAGAGTACCGCGAAACCTGTGCATTAATAGCCTCTTCTCTATGTGGAGGGGTAGGGGGACGAGGGTTAGCCGCCTAGTCTCCTCTGATCTACACTGCCTAAGAGCCTCGACAGGGCAGTGCCTCGTCCTGAGAATGGAGACGACGGGGACGACGCGGATAGTTATGCGCTTAGGAGAAGCAGCGGGGAGGAAGCCTAGTATCTCGAAGCTGCTTGGCTCTAGGCAGGTCTCCTCATAGGCTTCTCGGAGAGCCGTGTCTAGGGGCGAGGAATCGCCTGGTTCACGGTGTCCCCCGGGGAAGGCCATGTCGCCTGCCCAGGGGTCTCGGGGGTCAAGGCTACGCTCAATCATTATTACCCGTGGCCCAGCGTAGCAGCATAGAGAAACCATTATCGCGGCGTCGAAGTCCCTTATGGGTGGCTCTCTTAGTAGACAGTCCCGGAGCCTGGTAAGGGCGTCGCAGAGACAAGCCCTAGGAGCCACGGCTAGTTACCCACAACTGGGCTCTACGACGCTAATAGCCTCGTCTAGTCTGGCTACGTCCTCTAGCCTGCTAGGCGGTTTCTCAATGTGGCGCACGATGGCTAGGTACGCTGGTGGCTTTACGCTACAGCATATCTTCTCTGCCTCGCTTAGCTGCCTTTTCTCAACATCCTCGACACCTATTATCTTGGCCTTCTCTGCCAATACCTTGTTGAGCACGAGCATCTTTACACGAGAGCCTATCTCCCTTATCCTATCAAATACCATTCGCGCCTCGTATATTGGGAGCGGCTCCGGCGTAGCAACTATGACGAAGCTAGTCCTCTTGGTACTCCTTATGCTCTCCCATAGCTCTTGGTACCTCTTCTCCATCTCCTCTAGCTTGTCTAGGACAGGGTCCCGTATCTCTTCGCGACGGCCCATTGCGTTAGCTATAGCGTATCTTATTGAGACTATTCTCTCCCTTAGCTCCTTTAGTCTCCGGATCCAGAACAAGTGGACCCGGGGCAGGGTAACTACTCTGAGCGCTATACCCGTCGGCGGGGTATCAACCACTACGAAGTCCATGTCGCTTCTCTGGTAGAGCTCGCTAAGAATGCGGAGAAAAACTTCCTCCTCGAAGCCAGGGGAGTCACGAATAGCCTTGACAACATCGTCAGCTGATATGGCGGTGAGTGCCGGGATTAGTCGGCGGAGCAGTAACGAGTACTCCTCCGATAACTTGCGCGCGTACTTATCTACCTCGTACTGGATGGCGTATAGGCGGGGCTCAACCTCCTTCACGACAAGGGGCTTCGGTACCTCGAGGTACTCGAGGAGATGCTTAGCGGGGTCGAGGCTCGCTAAGAGGACGCGGTAACCGCTCTTGGAGAGTTCATAGGCGAGCCTAATACTCACGGTAGTCTTGCCTACACCGCCCTTACCCATAACTATGATTATGTGGGGTTTCTCGAAACCCTGCTCAAGGAAAACTGAGAGCTTCCTAGACATGGCTCACCACTCTCCACCCATGCTGCTAAACAAGTCAGCAATACTGTCGGCTCCTCTCCAAGTACGCGAGAACAAGATCTTGGTCTCGTTCTCGAGCAACGGGGCCAATTCGGCAGCTATGCTTAGAGGAGCGAGGGGTAGCCCTACTAGGTTCCCGAGAACCAT
>JALVHV010000101.1 GCA_027028845.1 Pyrodictiaceae archaeon
TGATAGCCGCTCCCCTCAGTCCCTCGAAATAAATTGCTACCGGGAGCGCAGATGTAACACTAATAGCTGGCGATACTAGTGTCGATGGTATACTGGCTGCTAGTAGCTGCTTAGGAAGCCTCATCGGGGTCAATAGGATGTAGGGGAGTGTGCCATTCCAGCGATTATAGAGCGTATAGTTAGCAACCTCGTCAACTATGAACGTTGAGCTCATTGCGACAGTGCTCGCCGACACTATGAAGAACACCGGGTTCTTGACACCCATGCGGGCAGCGTACTGGCTAAGACTGCCAAAGAGATAGCCAAGCCCAAGAAGTATCAAAACCATTAAGTAGGGCCAGATAAAGGCAGCAATCATCATCGCCCGGTTATTCTTATAGAACCTCGTATACGCGTAGAACTCCGCGACAACCACGTCGAGGAAAGAACTCGGCATAGCGGCGTCAAGCCCCACTCTTCCCGCGCGTCGTTAGCGCTACGAATACGTCCTCGAGGCTGGGCTTGGAGACTTCAACGCTCCTAATAGAGAAGCCTAGCTTCGCCAAGACAGCGATAGCCCTAGCGAGCACCTCCTCGTCCTCGCCACTCCTAACAAGGATACGAGCCACATAGCCATCCTCAACAGGCCTAACACTGAGACCCAGGACCTCTAGCCCTGCTCGGAGAGCCTTCTCAGCCTCCCCGGGGCCCCCTTCGCCCCGGAACCTTATGACAATGGGGACGCTGTGAGCTATCTTCGCCTTAAGCTCCTCGGGGGAGCCAATAGCCTTTATGACGCCCTCGTCTATTATCGCTACACGGTCACATATCATCTCGGCCTCGAACATGTTATGCGTAGTTATGAGCACAGCCCTCTGCTCCTCGTGGGCAAGCCGTACAACTAGCTCGCGGATACGCCTAGCAGAGACAGGGTCCAGGCCAAGCGTAGGCTCGTCAAGAATAAGCACCCTGGGGTCATGGAGAAGTGCTCGGGCAAGAGCAAGCCGAGCCTTCATGCCGAGAGAGTACTCCTCGTACAACTTATCAGCAGCACCAAGCTCCTCGAGCCCAACGAGGCGAAGAACACGCGAAACCCTCTCCTCCAGCTCCCTGCCACGCAGCCCACGCAACATACCAAAGTACCTCAGGTTCTCGCGGCCAGTAAGCTTCCAGAAGAAACCCCTCTCAACACTCAGCACAACACCAATACTATCCCTAACCATGACAGCCTCAGTAACGACATCGTAGCCAGCCACGCGCGCCCCTCCCTCATCGGGGAGGAGAAGCGTAGAGAGAATCTTCACAGTAGTAGTCTTACCAGCCCCATTGGGCCCAAGAAGCCCAAACACCTCGCCCCAACGAGTAGAGAAACTAACACCCCGAAGAGCCTCAACACTCCTCCTACGCCTACGAAACAAGCCCCTACGCTCCCAAGTAACATAGCGCTTAACAAGACCACGAGCCTCAATAGCACCAGGCATTAGTCATCAACCCTCTCGAAGAACGAAGAAAACAACAATCCCTCCGGTGTTGTCCCTAATCGCCTAGACCCCCAGAGGAACGGCTAGGGACACTACATAGTTATTAGCATTTTGTGAACAGTGTACCACATTTCTGCAACAGAGTAGTACGCCAAGGTATCTCAGAATTTAAATGAACCACATGCTCCGATTCATCCAGCTGGTATAAGCCCACTTCAATTCTATGATATTATGGTCTAGGACTTTTCTTATATAAGGAAGCCGGAAAAAAGCCTTGGGCCGCACATTAATGAGAAATAAACTTCCTCCTTATCTTCCCTCGTAATCTAGTACAGCGATTAGTCTCCCATCAGCCTTGGTGACAACGATGCCCGAGATGTATATATTTTCTCCTAGGTTGACACCATACTTTTTCTTAGCAATAGCAGCGTGATCTTCATCACCCTGTAATAGCGCGACTGTATACCCTATTACTTGGTCGCCTCTCGGAATACTATAAGCAACCTCTCTTGTAGCGCTAATTTTGCCCTCGGCGCACTCGTCACAGTTAATGCTATAAATACTCACAGAGCTTGGATACTGAAGCGCGAGTAGCTCATCCCCTAGCACGGGCTCCGATACCATTATCTTTATTGGCTTCTCCTCGTTCTCGGTGAGTTCGATTCCTTTAAGCTGGAGTAGGTATGCTTTCACTCTTGCAATGCCTTCCCACTCGTTCTCTACGTATTTTCCAATGATTTTTCCGTTCTCTAGGAGGAGTACCAAGGCATCACCATTCATATCTATTACTGCGAATGATGTAGCTTTCGCTACTAGTACGGGTCTCAGCTTTGCGGGCGAGACTGGCAGCCATGCTGTCTGGAACTTGTAAGAGACTACTGGTATGGCATAGAGGGCCTTAGTTGTTAGAACCCATAAGATTGTGTTGGAGCTATACTTGCCTGCCCACACAACGTTGTCGGGAAATGTTATTACTTTTATGTATTTAATCTCTGGTTTCTCATCACAGCCAGCTACTAGTCCACCTGTATTACTAAGAGCTACAAGGACTAGCTTCTTACCACCCCATGCAAGCGCTATGTCCGCGTTCTCGCTGGAAAAAGCGCCCACATGCCTCATGGCCCGGTCATGATAAAGTCTGTATCTACATGTACTCTCCCTAGCCTCGCTAACTTTGTCACTAAACTGTCGGGGTATGGACAGCTTCTTCTCAGCCGAAGCATAGACTAAGTCGCCGTTGCTTGTTAGCAAGAGCCAGTTCACAGCAACGGAGTCCACAGCTACCGCGTCCATGACTTTATCCGAGAAGAACACCACCATGAATGGCTGTAATGGCTTCTCGCTGAGATATAGGTCGTCTAGGAAAGCTATTGGCGAGAAGGTGCTAATGAGTATAGCGTAGCTTGGACCGAGGAAACCTATACCAGTGGCTGCCCCAAGTTCCATAGGTTCACTGTATGACGCCATGCCGGGTGTCTTTTCGGCATAGAGCGGCTGCAGATGCAGCTCATTCCTCTTCGCGGCAACTAGTAGCATCCTAGGTCCTTCCTCTGTAAGCTTGTCTGTGACCCTTATCTCTGGGAGAACCAGTCTATCCCAGGGCTTAGGTAACGTAGACCTTGTTGTAGTCGCGGCGGTGGTAGTTGTAGTCATGCTTGTAACGCTGCTAGTTTTGGTAGTACTTGTGGTAACAGTCGTTGTTATCGTTGTTGTCGTAGTCTTAGTTTGTCTAGGCCTTGTTGATGTAGCCATATGAGTTGTAGCCGTGGCTGCTCCTGGAGCAGTTGTTACGGTCTTAGTAACCGTCACTGTTGTTGCTTGATTAGTTGTTCTCGTCGCGGTTTGTGTACCTATTATACTAGTAGTGGACATACTAGTGCTGGTTTGTACCATAGTTGTTGTAGTCGGCGTCGTTCGAGTATTCGTGCTCTTAGTCCCTAGATGAATCTCTATTATACCAGTGGTGTATGCTACATAAACTGCTCCACCAATAGCTATAAGTAGTATCAGAGCTACAACCTTTACGAACATTATATTGCTCGCAC
>JALVHV010000102.1 GCA_027028845.1 Pyrodictiaceae archaeon
TCTATGTAGAGGTGGCGGCGAATCGCGGTGTATACCTCCTCTTTTATCTCTACTTTCCCGAACACGGTGCCGAGCACAGCTATCATTATCAGGAAGAATATAGTTGATATGGGCAGCCCGAATCTCATCCACTCGAAGAACGATATAGACGCTATGCCCTTCTCCTCGAGATACCCCGTGGCCACAAGGTTCGGGGGCGTACCTATGAGCGTAGCCATGCCCCCAAGCGAGGCTGCGAACGCGAGCCCTATGAGGACTATTTCTCTCTGCTCGCGGGTTAGTACGGGGGTAGCGGTAACTATGCCGAGGACTATGGGGTAGAGTAGCGCTGTTGCAGCAGTATTGGACATCCACCAGCTAAGAAACCAGCCAAGAAACCATAGTACTATGCAGAGAAGGATGCCACGTCTCTTACATAGCTCTATTACTTTTGCCACTATTCTCTTAGCCATACCTGATGTCTCCATACCGTAGGCGAGCATTAAGCCGCCCCAGAACACCCATATGATTTTGTGAAAGAACGTCTCAAGAACACCGCTTATGGCGTGCTCGGAGCTGCTATAGCCTAGGGCCTGGGGAGAATAGGCAGCAACTATTGCCGCTACAATTGCAGCGATTAGTGCGGTAACGCCGAAGGGTGCTGCCTCGGTAATCCACCACGTTATTACCCACAGCATTAAGCCCAGAGCTACGTTGGGTACACGGGGAGCCATCGGGTTAACGAGCTTGCTTGTTACTGGGCTCTTTAGGGGAGGGAGCAGCACCGCTGCAAGGAAAAGTAATGGGCCTAGAACTAGGCCAAGCAGCCTGGCTCTCATATTTCTCCCATGTATTGTATGTTATACATATAATGGATTTATTTAAGTCTTTAACCGTTCACGTGAAATAGAAAACCTAGGGTTAACCATTCGTATTATATTTACACAGAATAGTAATCACCCTAGGAACAAGCTTCAGGGAATCAATAACCCGTGGTTCGCTGAACCTATACCAGAAGAGCTAATGCGCTCTAGGGGATAAAGCGCTGCGCAATCTCTATGAGCTGCTCAGTCTTCCTCTTAATAGACTCGAGCTTCTCTACAATACGTATCAATTGTTCTCGGAGAGCAGGGGAGAGGTCGCTGGGCTCCTTTATCCCCTTTATCGCGATTAGGTGGAGCTTGAGAGCGATGTCTAGGGCGTTTAGTGCCCTCTCGGCACTCTTCATTAAGTACTCTATCCCTGGAGGCGTTATTCTGTAGACCTTTCTCTGCCGAGCACCGTGGGGTTCCTCGCTTGCCTCTATGAGGCCCTCCTCCTCTAGTCGTCGCAGCACAGGGTATACTGTGCCGGGGCTAGCGCCTCCGCCGATCTCCGATAATAAGTCCCTTATCCTCTTGATTATCTCGTAGCCTGTCTTTGGCCCCTCTGCTAGGAGCAGTAGTACCATGTACCTTGTCCTCATCTCTACGGCTCTCTCTAGGTATTCTACTTCTTGGCTCGTTGTGGAACCTTCCCTGCTCGTTGCTGGTCCCCCCATTGGTCCCAGGTGCTCTGTGTCCCCCGTGTTCCCTTCTATGTTCTTGTGGGAAAGGGTTTTATCTGCTAGCGAGGGGTCGGAGTCTGACCAGTCGGGTGTAGAGTGGTGGGGTTTGCTGAGGCAATAACGCGGAGACCATGGGTAGTAGTTGTTGTATGGCTAATTGTTGCGGCCCTAGCCTTCCCCCTCTTCGTTAACCTGCACAAGGTTGTGAAGGAGGAGATGTATACTCTGCCGAGCAACAGCGAGTCAATGAAAGCGATGAGCCTCATGAAGAGGGTTAGTGCGGGCAAGGAGACGCACACTGGGCTAATAATAGTGGATGGTGTGAATCTTGAAGATAACGCGACGCTCCTAAAGCTCGCTAAGATAGGAGTGGAGCTGAACAAGAGCGTGGTTGGGCGTTATGCCTCGAAGATCAATGCTTTGCCCCTTATACTAGCGGAGACCAATAAGACGATCTACTACCAGTTGCTGAGGGCGCTTAACCAGACAGCTAGTGGCGCGGCAAAGCTCTATGCTACGCTTGAGCAGTTGGATAAGGCGTATGCAGAGGCACTAGCTAATGCCTCGAGGCAGGTGAAGCAGCTTAACCAGAGCCTACGCGGTGTAATGGAGGCTGATAAGGGCTACGTGGAGGCCTATAAGGGCCTAGTCTCGCTGAGAGACGCGCTAAACAAGACAATGAGCGCCATAATAGCCCTTGACAAGGCATACGTGGAGGCCACTAACAAGGTAGAAGAACTATCCAATAACATCACGAGGATAGCTAGGGCTCTCCAGGCAATGGATAGGGCCTATAGCGGGCTATACCAGAACATCAGTAGTGCCGCTAAGAGGCTCGTAGCGCTCTATAGCAACGAGTCACTGGTATCAAGTATTGAGCAGGGACTTGGCTACACGTGGTGGCAGGTAACAAGGGCCTACTACTACCTAGACAAGCTAGGCGGGAACTACACGGCGTACGCCGAGATAACCAACTTGTCCAAGGTATCGCCCGAGCTAGCACCACTACCAAGGAACGAGGCGCTAGAGGCGTGGCAACTTGTGAAAAAGCTAGTAAGTAGCGGCAAGGACCCCGACGAGGCAGCACTAGTAGTCGCGTCCAAGATGTTCTCCGAGAAAGCCCCCGCGGGAGCCAAGCCCGTCCTAGTGGTAGCGGGGCAGGCCTGGAACCAGAGCCTCGTAGCTTACAAGGCTTCTCACAACATTAGCTGCCTCACGTGCCTCTACGTGCTAGGAAACAATACAGTAAAGTCCCAGCTAATGGTGCTGAGCATTGCGCGCAACATAAGCGAGCAAGCCACCCAGATAGTCGTGAGCCATGCCGAGGAGGAGGCAGCGACACTACTAGCCAATATGCTTGTCTCGAAGAACATACCAAAGCAGCTAGCCAGAGAGCTAGCCCAGGAAGCAGTCGAGGGCAGGCTCGACGCCGCGAAGGTGGCGAAGCTAGTAGCCCAGATGGCTTCCGAGAAGCAAGGCATACCAGCCAATGTGTCGATGGCGCTAGCTGGTCTCCTCGTGAAGCACGACCCCTGGGCAAACTATACGCTGGCCACCAACTGGGCAAGCGCAGTCCGGGCGGCTGGGGAGTTCCTAGAGGGGATGGGGGCGCCGAAGAGCCTCGTAGAGAAGCTAGTAGGGCTCCTCTCAGAGAACCCTGAGCCAACTAGGAAGGAGCTTGCCGAGATAGCTCTTGGACTAGTAGCTGAGAAGGCAGGGGAGAAGGCTAAGCCGGTACTTGGTGCAGTAGCCACTGCTGACCCCGATGCGGAGGGGAGAATCGCGGCTAACAAGACACTTGCCGCGGAGCTAGCCGCTGACATAGTCTATAAGGCTGCTACACAAAGGGGCCAGAAACTAGACAAGGCGCTAGTAGAGAAGCTAGCCCTAATGCTCGCCGAGGGCGACGCAAAGGACGCTGACCTAAGGAAGCTCGCGCTCAACATGCTCGCTGAGAAGATAAGGGAG
>JALVHV010000103.1 GCA_027028845.1 Pyrodictiaceae archaeon
AGCTGGGCAGCGATCTCTGCTTCCACGCATGCTACGTCCCAGTATCCTTTCTCATAGCTATTCCGGGAGGCCTCGAGAAAGGCCTCAGCTCTCCTAAGAAGGGTTTGTGCATACTCGTAGCTCATCCTGTAGAGGCCCGTGTGCTAGGATATAGGCGGGTTTTCCCTAAAATCCTACGCTATGGGCTAGGGTGTGCGTGTTATGGCTCGATGCGCTCTATGTGGACGAGAAGGCCTGGTAGCTGAAGCGATAGGTGTCTGTGCTGATTGCTTGCGGAGGAGACCTGCTGAGGCACTAGCAGTGGCTCGGAGGAAACGCAGCATCTACCGAGAGAAGCTCGGGTTGCCGCCGAGCCCGCCCCGAGAACCTAGTGGTGCTCCCTGCAAGATATGCGTCAATGAGTGCATTATCCTGCTCGGCGGCAAGGGGTACTGTGGTGTATGGGTTAACCGCGGCGGCAAGCTAGAGCCCCTACAGGGTCATGGAAGGCTCCTAGCCTATGCCTACCTAGACCCGCACCCAACTAACTGCACTGCAGGCTACGTTTGCCCAGCGAATACCTCGAGGGGCTATCCGAGGTACACTTTCACAGAGGGCGTTGAGAAGGGGTACTATAACCTAGCAGTCTTCCTCCTCGGATGCCCACTTGATTGCCACTTTTGCCAAAACCCTGAGCACAAGCTAGCACTAGCCACGGGGGCCTGGGGCCACTACATAAAGACGATAGACGAGCTGGTAGAGGAGGCTCTTGATCCACGAGTTACGTGCATATGCTATTTCGGCGGAGACCCTACGCCGCACATGCCTCTCCTAATCCAGGCTTCCAGGAAGATACTAGCCGAGGCGGAGAAGAGGAAGCAGTGGCCCAAGAGAATATGCTGGGAGACAGATGGCCTAGCGTCGCCACCCCTTATGCGGGAGGCGGCCAGGCTAAGCCTAGTGAGCGGCGGCATAGTGAAGATAGACTGGAAGGCATGGACCCCCTCCATATACGAGGCGCTGACCGGGGCGAATGGAGAGAAGGCGCTCAAGAGGCTGAAGGAGAACACAGAACAGCTAGCCCGCATGGCGCGGGAGCGCCCAGAGCCGCCCCTGCTAGTGGTTAGCACACTACTCGTGCCAGGCTACGTTGACGCGGAGGAGGTAAGAGGCATCGCGTCCCACGTTGCAGGCCTCATGGATAAGTATGGGGTTAACATACCCATGGTTCTGCTCGCTTTCCACCCCGATCTCCGGATGAGGGATCTACCGCCAACGAGTAGGCGGCACGCACTGGAAGCCTACCGTGCTGCCAGGGAAGCTGGTGTAAAAGAGGTCTTCATAGGCAATGTCTGGCTCCTGGGAGACTATTACTGACATGGTGCACAGCGCCTAGTACCTCTTAAATACATAGACAGCCTCTATGAGGGCAGCGGCGAGGATAGTCCACGAGATAAGCGTGTAGGCGTTGAGCTTTCCCAGGGGGTACCTCGCTATAACGTTGTACGCGAGCAGGATTATTCCTATGTCGGCTAGTATCCTGGCCAGCTTGTTTCTCGGGAAGAGCACAGCCACCTTGCCTAGGAGGAGTGTGCCGCCCATTAGTAGGTAGAAGGCAGCGAGGTCAACATTGTGCTCTATGTAGGCCATTGCTGTGAGCCCGAAGAAGCCCAGGGCCATTATGGTGTAGATGTTCAATAAGCTGACCTCGTTCCTCGGCAACCAGGAGCAGCCCCGCCGTCCTCCACAAGCCTCTTGCCTAGCCACGACTTGTTTGCACCGACGCTTAGCTATTATAGTCTTCTCCCTAGGGCATCGCTCCTACTAGGGAGGGAATAGAGGGTGACAGCGGTGGCGCAGAGCAGTGCATGGGTACTCTACGCGCTTGGCACGTTCCTCATGTTCGGGTTGACGAACTTCCTCCTCAAATATGCCTCGGCTAAGGGAATGCCCTCGATGGAGGGCACAGCGATACTACTCCTGGGAGCAGGGCTCACTGGCATCATAGTGCTCCTCGCGATGATGGCCCAGGGGAGGTACGATAGCGCGCTTAACCCTCGCATAAGCGGGGTTAACCCACACCTCTACCTAGTAATGGCTCTGGCAGGAGTCTTCCTAGCCATAGGCATGTACTTCCTCAAAGTAGCAGTAGCCCTTGGCAAAGCTGGGCCAGCAACGGCCATAGCTCTCTCAAACGCGCTCCTAGTAGCGAGCCTAGCCTGGCTAATCCTGGGAGAGAAGCTATCCACAAGCGACCTAGTAGGCATGGCGCTATACACGGCAGCAATAATAGTGTTCAGCTTGAAGCCGCTAGGCTAACATTTTTCAAACCCTATTCCCTTAACCATCTTTCTAGGCCCAGTGGCTAGCCCTCTAACAGCTCTGACATATACAGGTTCTATTCCTCGACCTGGCGAGAGGTGCATATCTACATGGCCTTCAATATCAAGGGTCTAAGAGTCCTCGTAACAGCCTCTAGCCGGGGCATAGGCCGTGGAGTAGCAGAGGTTCTCCTCGAGGAAGGCGCACGCGTAGTAATAAATGGGCGTGATAGAGCCAGGTTGGAGGGGACCCTAGCGGAGCTTAAGCAGCTAGGAGAGGTCTACGCGGTCCAGGCAGACCTGACTAGGAGGGAGGAGGTCGAGCACCTTGTTAACAAGGCATCCGAGCTGCTGGGAGGACTAGATGCATTGGTCTATATTCCGGGGCCTCCTAGGCCCGGGAAGTTCCGTGACCTGGGCCTTGAGGACTGGGAGTACGCAGCACGCCTACTAGCTCTAAGCCCTGTATGGGCGGCTTACTATGCCCTGCCATGGCTAGAGAAGAGCAGTAACCCCTCCATGGTGTTCTCGACGAGCATAGCTGTGAAGGAGCCCCTCGAGGACATAGCGTTATCGAACGTGATGAGGATAAGCATTCATGGCCTCGTAAAGACCCTTGCAAGGGAACTAGGCCCCCGAGGGATAAGGGTAAACGCGATACTACCAGGCTATATCATGACCGACCGAGTCAGGCAAGTAGCGGAGAAACGTGCAGCCGAGACAGGTAGGCCCGTGGAGAAGGTAATTGAGGAAATGGCTGCTAACGTCCCGCTAAGGAGGATAGGCTCGCCCCGGGAAGTCGGTTACCTAGTAGCATTCCTCATAAGTCCATACGCGAGCTACATAAACGGGGCCTCGATACCGGTAGATGGCGGCTTACTGCGCTCGGTTTTCTAGCCCTCTCTGAGACGGTGCAGCGCTAGCGAAGACTATATAGACGCTGCATTGATCAGGCAATATCGTTATCGCCCAGCCCGTTTCAATAAATAGTTTTTAGGCAAAAAGTCCTATCAATACATATATTATCGGCGAGGAGGCTACGCAGAGCCATCGTGGAGCCAGCGACATGGCTGCTAGGAAAGCTATACTAGTATTGCTAGTCACAGCGCCCGTCCTCCTACTCGCTGCCCTGCTTCTCCTAAGACAAGGTATTCATGACGCCAGGG
>JALVHV010000104.1 GCA_027028845.1 Pyrodictiaceae archaeon
TGGGTCTGTTTCTATGGTTCCTTCTCCGTGGCCGTGGGTGCAGTTGCATTGGCAGTGGTCGCTGATTATTAGCTTGGTTGATGTTATTTCTGGGTCGTAGCTGCCTGTCTTCGCTACCCCATGTACTTGGAGCGTTGCTTCCCATAGGGCGGTTGCGCTTAGTAGTGAGGCTAGCATGGTTATTGCTATTATTGCTGTACTTGTTCTCAAAACTGTTTACCAGTTTGTTCCTTGGCTTTGTCTGGGTATTCTAGGCTTGTGTACTACTAGTACATACTAGGGTTCTATAGGCCATGGATATATAAAGGGGGTCCCGGTGATTCCGAGTAGCTAGGTTGATGCAGGGCTATGTTCCCGGCGCCACTAGTGACGTTTCTGCTGGTAGTGCTGTTCTCTATGATAGTGGTGCGTATAGGTACTAAGGCGTTGGAGAAGACTGGGCTTAGCCACGATGTCGCAGCGTTTCAGGCGCTCTCAGCGTTTACTGGCGTGGGGTTTACTACTTCTGAGGCGGAGTATGTTGTGAATCACCCGGTCCGGAGGAGGATCATTAAGTGGCTTATGCTCCTGGGGAGCGCGGGGCTCACCTCTGCCATAGCCTCGCTTGTGCTCACCTTCGTCGGTAATACGCCGGGGGAGATGGCTACTAACGGTGTTGGATTATTACTTGGGCTCGGTGCTCTCTACCTCTTCTCCCGCTCCCACTTACTGGATAAGCTACTTGGGAAGTTTATTGAGTGGGCTAGTACTCGCTGGACACGGGTCAAGATAATAGACTATGAGCACGTGCTGGGGCTCAGCAGGGGCTACGGTATCTCAATAATACGTGTAAGGCCTGGTTGCTGGCTTGACGGGAAGACGCTCAAGGAGGCTAAGCTGAGAGAGGAGGGCGTAATGGTCCTAGGGGTTTACAGGCAGACTCCGCAGGGAGAGGTTTACATCGGGGCTCCTAAGCCCGATTTCCGCATACGTGCTGGAGACCGCCTCGTCTGCTATGGCCCAGAGGAGGTCTTGGAGAAGCTACCAGAGAGGATACGCGGCCCGCGCGGCGACCTAGAACACGCCATAGCTGTGGCTAAGCACAAGATAAGGGAGATAGTTGAGGAAGAGGAGGCAGAGGAAGCCGAGAAAGCAGGGGTCGTGGGCGGCCTCGAGGCGCCAACGACTAGGCAGCGTGGAGGCGAGCTAGCCGCCTAGCCGTCCCCGTTCCCCTCTCCATAGCTTCTCCCTTGGACAGTGCTTGGAGGGTCTCGTTAGGCCACCGACTATCGTGATGCTTATCCGCTACCCGGGGGACAAGAGATAGAGTGAGGAACTCCTCTCTGCGAGGACTGATTGTTTTGGCTCATCGCGAGGTTCTCTCGCCTCCAGGTAAGAGAGTAATAATGCTGGGCAACGTTGCGATTGCCCGTGGCTTCCTCGAGGCCGGGCTACAGTTCGCTGCCGCGTACCCTGGTACGCCTAGCACCGAGATAGTTGAGGCGCTCTCGACCGCCTCCCGGGTGCTCGGCGGCAAGCCCTACGTCGAGTGGAGCGTAAACGAGAAAGTGGCTCTCGAGGCCGCCCTCGGCGCTGCCATCGCCGGGGCCCGCGCAATAGCTGCTATGAAGCACGTAGGGCTCAACGTCGCCGCTGACCCGTTCTTTAGCAGCGCGTACCTGGGCGTCGACGGGGCACTAGTAGTGGTGAGCGCTGATGACCCCTGGATGTGGAGTAGCCAGAACGAGCAAGACAATAGGTGGTATGGTCTCCACGCCTACGTGGCGGTAATAGAGCCCACGGGGCCCCAGGACGCTAAGGAGGCTGCTAGGCTCGCGCTCACGTATAGCGAGAAGTACAAGCGCCCATTCATACTAAGGACCACCACCAGGATAGCGCACACAAGGGTACCCGTGGACACCGGGGGGATACCGCTGGATAAGCTGGAGCCCAGGGGAGAGTTCCACAAGGATCCTGCGCGATGGACGCTTGTGCCCCAGTATGCTCGGAGGAAGAGACTAGAGCTACTCGATTACTGGGATAAGGTATCCGAGGAGCTGGCCAGCTTCCCCCTCAACAGCATAGAGGGTGGCGGCGACGTAGCAGTGGTGGGGGTTGGGCTCGGCTACCGCTACGCCAGGGAAGCGGTACGCGTACTGGGAGCAGAGGACATGGTTACGCTCTACAAGGTAGCGACGAGCGTACCATTCCCGAGACCACTCGCCGAGAAAATACTGAGCCACGACACCGTGCTAGTAGTCGAGGAGGGCGACCCGGTCGCGGAGACGCAGCTAAAGGCCATGGCCCAGGAAGCAAGCGCCAAGACAAAGATATACGGCAAGCGCGGCGAGCCGCTTCTTCCGCGATACGGCGAGCTAGGACTAGACAAGGTAGTGAGGGCCCTCGCCAAGGTAACCGGGAAGGAGGCGCCGAAATGGGCCCTAGAGCCCCCAGAGAGCCTTGAGGACAAGCTTCCCCCGAGGCCCCCAGTGCTGTGCCCAGGGTGCCCCTATCGTGGCTTCTTCTACGCGCTGAGGCGCGCCGTGAACAAGCTACGGCTAAAACCGGTGTATAGCGGTGATATAGGCTGCTATAGCCTAGGAGTACTGCCCCCGTTTTACGTCCAGGACACTATAATAGAGATGGGCGGTAGCATAGGCGCTGGGAACGGGTTCGCGCACGTACTCCGCGGGGACAACGACATAGCTATAGCGATAATAGGTGACTCAACATTCTTCCACAGCGGCATAACACCACTACTAAACGCTGTGTACAACAACGCACCACTCCTAGTAATAGTCCTAGATAACCACACCACGGCGATGACGGGGCACCAGCCACACCCCGGGACCGGTATCAGGGCGACAGGGGAGCCCGGGCGAGCCATGAGCATAGAGAGTGTTGCCCGGGGAGTCGGTGTAGAGAAGATCCTAGTAGCTGACCCATTCGATGTCAAGGATTCCGAGGCTAAGCTCCTAGAGGCACTACGGTACGTGAAGGAGAACAAGAAGCCCGCTGTCCTAGTAGCTAAGGGCGCGTGTATACTAGTCGCGCTGAGGACAGCTTACCGCATGGGAGTAAAGCCCGTCGCTTACAGAGTTAACCTGGATAAGTGCACAGGGTGCGGTATATGCTACACAGTGTTCAACTGCCCAGCAATACATCGCAGGAGCGACAAGAAAGCCGAGATAGACCCAGCGTTATGTACAGGGTGCGGGGTATGTGCACAGATCTGCCCATTCAACGCCTTCGAGCCAGTAGCCGAGCCTAACCCCGAATGGTTCAAGATAATGAGGACAGCTAAGCCCGAGTAAGGGGAGGTGACCCAGCATGGCAAGAGACGTGCTCAACATAGTCGTCACGGGTGTTGGTGGCCAGGGGCAAATAACCCTTGCACGCGTAATAGCAGAGGCAGCTCTCCTCAACGGCGTCAACGCAATAGTCGCTGAGACCCATGGCCTGAGCCAGAGAGGAGGCACAGTAATAGTGCACGTTAGGCTAGGCAACGCCGATGCCCCATTAATACCGCCTGGAGCCGCTGACGCACTGCTCTCAATGGAGCTCATCGAGGCCGCGAGGTACTCCTACTACCTAGCAGAGGGCTCCATAGCGGTCGTGAACGACTACCTAGTACCCCCGCCACTACCCGGCGTAAAGATACCGGAGCCGAGCGAATTGGTATCCATGGTTAAGACCAGGGCATCCAAGCTAGTAATGGTGCCAGCGACACAAGAGGCCCTTGAGCGCGGAGACGTCCGCGTAGCAAACATGATCCTACTAGGAGCAGCTATAGAGGCAGGTGCTCTCGGGGACTACGTAGACCTAGAGGTAGCCGAGAAAGCTATCGAGAACGTGCTCGGCAAGGCAGCAAAACCAAACATCGCCGCCCTGCACAGGGGCGCCGAGCTAGCACGGACAAAACAGTAACCCCGGGAGAGCTAAGCCCGCTACTCCATAGTCCTCTTTTTCACAGCCCTCCCGTTGTCTAACAATAATGCTTCCTAGAGGTAGAGCGCTACTCCTTTATCCAGTATCTAGCTAATCAACGAACCCTAATAATCCAGACCAGGGCCATATCCTTGCCGGGACAGGGAGGCGCTAGCCCGTGCCCGCCTCGGCGATAATAAGGGTACGGATTAGGGGGATCTACGCCACCGCGCTCACAAAGATAATTCTTGACGAGGGATTCCAGGTAGTCCAGCCCTCTAGGATAATCGCTGACCGGTTCCATTTACCCGAGCTACGCTTACCAGCTGATGTGACTGTTAAGACGAGTGACCGGGAGCCCAGCGAGCTAGTTATCGTCGGCTATGAGGGGAAGGCTGACCGCGTCCTCTCTGCCCTCCAGAGGCACCTAAGGTACTCCTTTTACTGGGTATCTAGGCTCCCGCTTCATAGCACAGTGAAGGCTGTCACCAAGGGGAGGAGAGGCGATAAATGCATAGCGGAGGTCGAGGGCATTGAGGCCGAGCTACTGAGTGACGAGTGCACAGAGGGAGAGCACATAGTTGCCTCCGTGGTAAGGCCTGGTGTAAAGCCGTTTGAGGAGCCGAGGCTAGTGCCTGGCGCGAGGGTGATAGGCGACTACGCCATAGTCTATGAGCAGGGCGGTAAACCACGTGTAACTATTAGTGAGCACGTAAGGAGTACTGCTAAGAGAGCCGAGCTAGCCGCCTTAGCATCGCTAGCTACTTCTAAGGGGCTTAGTGTTCATTGGAGGAGTAGTAGCCAGCACGTGGACCAGGATACTCTCAGAGCCCATTTAGAGGAATTGATAAAGGCCCTCGCCGATATAAAGAAGCAAGCAGAGGAGGGGGAACCCGGTAAGAAGTACAGCGTTGGCGAGATAGTAGCAGTTGTAAGGCTTAGTAGCGTTGATAAAGAGTACCTTGACAAGGTGAGAGACGAGGTAGTTCCAACGATAAGGTTTCATCACTCTGCTAAGAGCATGTTGCAGTCCTTCTCAAACGTGGTCGATTATGCCGAGAAGCTAAAGCAGAGAAGAATAGATGAGGCCCAGTTAGTAGAGGCCTTCCTAGACCTAGTGCTAGAGACCTATAAGCAGAAGCACCATGTAAGGATTCTCCACGTAAAGCCCAGCGGCGAGGTAATAGAGCTAGGCACGGCAAGGCTCAAAAACATTTACAGAGACCGCGACGCAGTCATACTGATACTTGAGAGAACGGTGAAGCACAGAGGAGTATATGATGGCCTTGGCGCCGAGAAAGAGCCCGGAGACAGAATAGTCACCGAGATAAACACGCGCGAATGGAGCATAAAGCACACATATTACTCTGCTAGCGGCGAGCTTAAAGGCATATACATAAACATAAACACACCTCCCGAGCTCTTCGAGGACGGAGTAATATACCACGACCTCGAAATAGACGTTGTAAAGACAACGAGCGGCGAGACGAGAATAATCGACAAAGAAGAGCTAGACAAGGTGTTTAAAGAAGGGATAATCACCGCTGCTCTATACGAGAAAGCCCTAGAAGAGGCCCAAAAAGCAGCCAAGTAGCACAACTCTTCACAGACTCCAACCCTGGGAGTCAGCTAGAAAAACCCTAGACCAAGTACTGCTCCATACACGGATACCCCGGAAACCCATTGAACGAGGCGAAGACAGCCTATCATCTGGGCGCGGGGGTGCCCGAGCCAGGTCAAAGGGGGCGGGCTCAGGACCCGCTGGCGTAGGCCTGCGTGGGTTCAAATCCCACCCCCCGCACCAACAACTTAATCGTTTCTCCTCAAGGCATTAGTTACGCTTAGCTCCCCCTCTCTATGTAACTCGGATCCATACTTCCTTCTATACACTGAGGAGTAGTAGTAACACTATAAGATAGGGAGGCGGTGTATGCAGCGCATAGTCACTTTTAAGCTTGATGAGGAGTTATTGAGGGTTCTCGATAGATATGCGAAGATGAAGGGATTGTCAAGGAGCGAGGTTATTAGAGCAGCTATAGAGACGCTTTTACAGAAAGAGGGGATAAAGCTCCCCGAGATACGTAGTGAGCCAAGATATGATCCGCGGGCACAAGTAATAGAGATAGTTGTGTAAGAATGGGCTATGTTTTCTTACTGGTCTGTGCAAAATAAAACCATTTTAGTGCTGGAGAAGCGGGTCTATGAGGCCTAGTCTTTTACTGTTTCGAGCAGCGTGATTACGTTCCATATTATTGTTCTAGCGTAGATAGGCATATTGGGGTCTTGGCTAATCTCGTCGAGGATGCTTATTGCATTGGCTGCTCTCACGGCTGGGCTCACGCTTTCATCGCGTAGTTGTTTTATTGCCTCTGTTGCTGCTCTTCTTATATTCCTTGGAACGGCTGTATCGTTTATTATCCTCATAAGCATTACTATGGCTTGCCTTATCTTAGCCTGGTTGTCGTATATAGGGGCAGCCATTGTGCTCACCCCGGGTGCTTGGGGCTGGTGCGGCAGGGGGCCCTTTTCCCGCCGTGCATCCTCTTCTTATAGGGGAGCTAGTTTATACGTACCGCTTCTATTGCTGGTAATGTGTTGGGGGTGCTGGTGGCTCTATGTCGCTGAGTGAGCGTAGGAGGCCTGAGGGCCAGGATGTTGTTAAGAAGATGGCTGATTTGCTGCGTGCAGGGGCTGCAATGCTTTCCGAGCGGTGCCCTATTTGTGGGCTTCCATTGTTTAGGCTGAAGAGTGGGGAGGTTGTTTGCCCTGTTCACGGGAGAGTCTATATTGTTAAGACGGAGAGCGAGGCTACTAGGATAACTGTTCAGGGTGTACTTGAGAATCTTGAGAGGGTAGCTGCCGAGGAGATAGCGAAGGCGTTGGAGAAGCGCGATCAGGGACTAGATGGCTTAGTCAAGTGGCTCGATGTACTAGAGAGGACGGAGCGCATCTTGTCGATAATGCAGGGCTCCGGGAAGACGAGGGAGGGGGAGAAGGACTAGCACTCAATTATGGCCTCTGCTCTAGGGGGTTTCACGACTAGTTTTCCTCGGCACCCATCGTGTATCTGCCTTATTGTCTCGGACGGTATTCCTCCGGCCAGCGGGATAGATGATAACACGCATCCTGCTACAAGCATGGGCTCTATGCTGCTCACTATTATGGCTCTTGGTGCTAGGCCTCGCTTACTGAGCCCATATAGTATGTAGGGAGCTACTGTGCTTCCTCGCGTGCCCAGTGCTACTAGTATCTTGCCAGCAATACTTCTTCCATCAACTAGTTTGCCGTCGCGCACCTCGCCGTAGAATGATATGCGCTGATTCACTACCACAAGCTCTCCTTCTGCCTCGCCCTCCACGTATCCGCGCAAACTAAGTACGAGCCTCAATGCGCCAAATACCTCCTCTGTGTTTATTCTATACTGAGAACTTGTCTATGTATTGCCACGCCGTGCTTAGAGCGACCCTTATTCCGTGCCTACGAGGCATATAGAACGCTGTTTTCAGAGAATCGGTTGCAATGGCTTCTGCTCTTCCACGGAGCCTTGATACTACTATGCACGTGCCTGGGAGAATGTATATGTTTTTCTCGCGGAGCTTCCTCGCGATGTCTCTTACCTTGCTTGCCTGGTACCCGGGTATAGCTATCCACATCTCTCTCTTAAGCCTCCCTATGTTCTTGCTCACGATGTAATCAGCCACCTTGTTCACGAAGCTAGCGTCGTGATGCGGACACCCGGTGAAGAATAGCTCGGCTTCGTCGAGGCTAGCTGTCTCGACACTTTCTCGGAGAGTTACTAGCTCTTTCTCCCCTATCTCTACTCTCTCAAGGCTGTTGGATGGCTCCCTGTATTCTGGTGAGAAGCCTTTCACTAGGCACATAGCTATGTTACCGCTCGCAGCCGCCGCGGCACACATCGATATAACGTGACGCTCCTTAGCGAGCTTCGCCTCTACTAGTGGTATGTGATCGCTTAGTTCGAGCCCCATGTAATAGCCTATGAGGCCTGCTCGGAGCTCGTCCGATACCTTGGCGCTGCGAACAACTAGTTTTATTGTTGGATGCCTATTCTCGCCCAAGTGTAAGCCCCAATAATATGTTCGCCCGACAAGAGCGGCTGCTAGCGCCAGGGGACCGCCCTCGCGATTAGTGCGAGCACCGTACAAGGTATTGGCAACTGCTACTGCGCTTGACTCGCCCCATGCTAAGTGCTCGCCTAGCCGAGGACTACGTATTCGGTACGGTATACAAGTTATGCTATGAATAAACCCCATCAATTCGAGCAGCTTGATAATCCTTAGCTGTTTTTTAATAAAGCCTGGCTCCTCACGTAGTCTCTGGGGAGGCTCGAACTCCGTACACATTCCCACAGGATTGAACGTTGCAAATACCCTGGCCTTACCCCCATTCCTGGCTAGTGTCTCGAGGAATTCTAGGCCAGCGTCGCCTATGTTATCGTATGAGATCCCGCTCGCATGTGCATGGCTTATCTCGACTAAGCGCTCAGCTCCAAGGGCCTCACCAACTCTCACAACAAGCTTCATTGCAAGTCGCTGTGCTTCGCCCTCCTCGCCGTTTAGTATCCTCTCCTCCTCCTTGCTTAGGTACATTGTCTGCCCCTTCTAACCTACTGGTCTTCGGAACTCCTCTTTTCTATTCAGAGGCGCTGTTGCATCTATAATCATCTTCGCCGTTAAGCCCTCCTCCGCACTTGGGTCAAGAGTAGAGCCCCTAGCGTTACCTACTACAATGACGTCCCTGTCTGCCTGGACACGGGTAGCTATAGCCCACTCAACATCATACGGGTTATCGGGGTCAACGTCCTCGTCGACTACCACGACATGCTTTAGGCTTGGGTGAGCAGCTAGTGCTGCAAAAGCAGCTGTTTTTCCATCACCGTCATGCATCTTCTCAATAGCTACTACAGCGTGAAGCCACATGCCTCCGCCCGGCGTCAATCTCACCTTATGTACACGTGGAACTGAGCGCCTTACCGAGTCATATATAGCTGCTTCACGCGGAAACCCCATGAGCAGCATGTGCTCAACTCCGCCAGGCAATATAGCGTGGATAAGCGGGTCGTAGACCTTGTTCACGTATATGGACTTTACATGTAAGACGGGCTCTTCGCGCACCCTGTCATATAGCTGAAGGAGGTCTACAAAGGGCCCCTCTCTTTTACGTTCCGGGCCAAGAATAGCCTCAACAATCATCGAGGCTCCACATGGAACCGGGAGACCTAGATTAGGCGTCTTGCATACTCTTAGACAGCCACCAAGAAGTGAGGCCGCGGCTCTTAGCTCGAAGAAGCCAAAGGGAGGGCTCATAGCAGAGGCTAGGAGGATTAGTGGATGAGTGCCTATGACTATGGCCACTGGCAGTGCCTTCTTCTCTTTTAGCATTGTGTACAAGTGCCTAGGAACTATCCGGGCAGCTGCGTAACCCTCTTCTCTATTTATCATTACTCGGTGTATTGATGCGTTACAGACCCCGTCTAGACAAGCGATGAAAATAGAAGACGATATGTACTCGCCGCCATCACGCCTATAGAATCTCAGCCCCGGTAGATCCATAACAGATGAAGAGAGGAAGTCAAAGTACTTATTGAAGTCATCGTAGACAAGGTTTCCTGGCTCATTAATTGAGCTCATGAGGCTCTCATATGCTTCACGGTCGCTCTCTGCCCCAAGGGCGTGGTATAGGTGCCTCCTTGACCCGAACAAGTTTGCTATGAAGTGATAAGGTTTCCCCGCTACACGGAAAGCGACTGGCTCCTTACTGTTCTTTATTAGTTTCACTACCTCGTCTTGACTTATTACTTGTTCGCTTAGGTTAGTGACTCCGAGACTTTCTAGGAACTCTTGAATAGAGCCAGTAAGGCAGCTACTCATATGACGCACCTTAGTGGCTTGCCTACTTCCTCGAATTCGTCGCTTAAGCGTATGCTTCCAAAAATTATTCCCCTCACCTCACCAGTGTATGGCGTAGCTATGGTTACTGTGTTCTTGTCAAAGTCTATCTCCTTGAGCAGTCCTATGGCTTTCTCCTCGTAATCACTCCCTATTATTGATAGGACAGCGTTCTTTGCGAGATTCACATCGAGTATGTATACTTGCTTACCTAATTTCTCCGTTGCCGTGGCTACATGCTGCGGTAAGGGCTGCCCACTAGTTACTACGTAATACGTGTCAATTGTCTCGCTAACAGCTAGTACATTGACGCGTAAAAGCTTCTGGAGTTCTGCCTCGTATCCCCTTAAGCGCCTACCTGAGAAAAAGCACGAACCATACAATGATACCTTGTCTAGACTAATTACGCGCTCAAATAGTGGTGTTAAATACCTCTTATACGCTTCTTTCCGCAGCACCCTTCTATCCTCTCTGCTTCGCTCGCGCCTTACCCTAGGAGATTCAAGGAACACCGCTCCGCATGGAAGCCCTTGGAACATATTCTTTATGCTCTGGTAAAGCTGCTGGTCACCGACCACGACTACACTATGTGCTTTTATGAACCGGGTTATCTCGGCTTTATACTCTATCGAGTTTATTCCCTGAACCCAGCCATCAGTGTCGACAACGATTGTGTCTGCGCCAGCTTGTATAAGGCGGTTTGCGAGCTCAACTACTGCAGCTACTATCTTTCGTTCATTTCTCTGAGGCGTGATAGACCCTATAAACCTGATGTACTGCGCGCGAAGCTCTCGCAGCCAAAGAATCTGACATGGAACCATTGCTGCCGAGACAGTGCTAGGCGGCCCTATATCAGCTTGCCCTACATCAGCATCTATTACTCCAACCTTGTACCCTCTTAACAAGCTTCTATTGGCTATTAGGGCTGCTATGCTCGTCTTGCCGGAGTCACTTGGCCCAATCACGACTATTCTTCTGCACTCCCTTTGTATCAAAGAATCTATGACACTAACCCACTTATCAATTATCTCTTCTCCTGGTAGAGGATTTTCTAGAGAGCCTCCGCTCTCAAGCCTTATCTCGACGAGTGACTCAACGAGCCCTTTAATGGCATAGCTTCTATACTGGTGCACGAAGAACTCCTTGCCTGCATCAAAGACTGCCCCAAGAACAAGTACTTGACCACTAATTACCCTTACATGCGCCGGGCCTATAACTCTAATTACTTGCCCGGGCTCAAGCTGAACCCTCGATATCAAGGACGCCGACACCTCTCATCGCTTCACTGAGAAACGGGGGGCTAGCGGGTACATGTTCTCCAGGATCTTGAGCGAAGTGCAACTATTGCTGCAGCTCTTAAATCGGTCTTGCGTAGCGCCTCGCTTCCTCGGAGCCCCATTAGTATTGTTTTGTTAGATTCTCTCTCATCCACTATTGATACGTTAATGCCGCATTCTCTTAATAGCTCGTAGAGCCTTAACGCGTTATCTGAGACGCTCGCAGTATACCCTACTCCGACAAAGACCTTGTGGTGTTTGAGCTGGCAAATTCTCTTTGCGAATTCTTTTATACAGTTAACGCAGATGCCATAGTCTATTATGATTCCAGCAACTATTACTACGTAGGCGAGTTTATCTTTCCCCAGGTCTACTCCGACGACGATCTCCGACGGAGTCCCGGCAAGTTCTGAGACCACTGTGATTAAGTTTGATAAGGTATCCTTAGCTCTTAGGAGAAGCACCTTGCACTTCCTATCTATTTTTGCAGCTATCTCTGCATCGTCTGTGACGACCAAGGAGCTAGAGTCTTGACAGATAGATATAGGTAGGCGAGGTATCTCTGCTCTAATACCTAGTATTCTGGCTAGCTCTAGAAATTTATGAGCAAGCTCTATATCATTAATCCAGGCGATAACCCTTAGCGGCATCGGCTGTCTCGTTCCCCATTAATAAAGCTAGTAAATAGCAGGGGAGGATAAGTGGCTCTCTGCAAGAAATTCCTGGATGCAATAAAGTGGCCAACGATTCTAGCTATTTATGGCGAGCCAGGTACTGGTAAGACGAATATTGCTCTTGAGTTTGTAAGACATTATTGTTTGTCCTCCTGCTTATACATAGGGACAACACTTACACCTATCATTGAGAGAATGAAAAACATAGGGATTAGACTAGGAGGCGTTAAGCTCCAAGAAATAATTGATTACCTTGATCTCGTTGATGCATTGTTGAAAACCAATTATTATGAGTTAGACCTAATAGTTGTTGACCCCATTACAGCCTTTGCCCGCGAAGGAGGGATAGCCTTTAATGCTACACTCTTCACAATTGCTGCCCTAAGATCCCTTAGCGACTCTCTTGGCATCCCTGTTATCCTTGTAAGTGATACACATATCGACCCCGAGACTAAGAGGCCTCGCCCACTCATGGAGAACGCTATATATTTCTGGGCACACAGCATCGCTAGGATAGAGCAGGCAAGAGAACACGGAGCTAGGAGATTGGTTGTAGAGCGCCCTCTAAGCTATGAAGCTTTGTTTCGGATTACAGAAAGGGGGATAGAATGGCTTACCTGCTGAACCCCCTAGACTCTATACTGGTATTATTGCCCGCGCTTGCTGCCAATGGTGCACCAGTACTATTGCGGTACAAAGGCACACCGATAGACAGAGGCCTAGTGCTGCGGGATGGGCGTCCCTTACTGGGCCCGGGGAAGACCTGGGAGGGGCTAATCATAGGATTTCTATACGGCTCCACCGTAGCCCTATTCCTAGCTGCACTTGTATGCTCCCCCATAATATTCTATGGAGGGGTATTAGCTGCGCTTGGCGCTCTCTTGGGTGACATGCTTGGAGCCTTTATTAAGAGAAGAATAGGGCTTGAGAGAGGAGCGCCAGCTCCGGTTCTAGACCAGCTAGACTTCTACTCTGGTGCTCTCTATATGCTGTACTCTGCTCACTTAGTGCTTAATCCATGGATTATACTCGGCTTCGCGCCAGTAGTTATGGCGTTACATAGGGCTACTAATACTGCTGCGCATAAGCTTAGATTAAAACCTGTACCTTGGTAAAAATAAGGGAAAGCATTGAGAGGTACTAGAAGGGCTCGATCTATTTACTCATACCTTGTTCGCGGAGAGCTGCTAGCTTCATACGGTAACGATATGCGACATATTTGTCCTCTGGAGAGAATCTTGGCGGATGAGGTACCTGTACTGGGGCGCCACAGACGGGGCATTTATCTCTTCGAAGTGTGTATCGTCCACATTTAGTGCAGCGTCTTAGAAGCCATTGCATGCCCTAGGTCCACCTTGTTTTACTTCCTTTCGCGTGTGAAGCTAAACTCTACCCCTAGCTTCTTAGCGTTCTTTTCCGCCTCGCTAAGGGCCTCCTCAAGTGCTTTCTCAATAGTTCTATAATCATACGCTTCTAGCTCTATCTTGTAGCGTGGGGCACCTATAGTATATAGACGTGCACTTATGTCCTTAGAGAATCTTAGTAGCTGTTGCTTCATTGCTAGAAGGACTTTCTTTACTCTCTCAACTCCATCGCCTGCCCTAGAAGTAGCTATTATTGTACCCTCTATTTTCACTCTCTTGACATGCACATGCCTCTTAACTTCCTCTAGGATGGGCTCTATCCATTCCTCAGGTATACCAGCCTCTCTAAGGGCTTCGGCTCCCCGTATAACGGCTTCCTCGAAGGCAGTCATTAGGTCGCCATAGGTTTCCTCGAGCTTGCGCCCAACTACTTCGTATATCTCCTCGAGGGTCTTGCCCTTCTTCTGCCCAATTATCTCAAGGATCTTGAGTGCTTTCTGCTCACGCTTCCACTGCGCCATTTTACGTTTTCTTTCACTATCAGTAACTCTCTTTAGTGATACATCAACTGTTTTTCTCTTTCTATGAACACGTATAACTTTTACAACGACTTTCTGGCCAGGCTTAACCACATCATGAATGCTACGGACCCATCGAGAAGCAACCTCGCTCCACGGCAAGTATGCTTCTAGGCCGCCATACTCGTCGAGGTTAAGGTAGGCTCCATAGTCATATACCTCTCTCACTGTTGCTACAACGAGTTCGCCTACATCGGGTAGCTCTTTCTTCCTAATTGCCAAGGTTACTATATCACCTCTTAATACTCTATTATACTATTATAAAGACTCGATAAAAACGAAATGTGTGCGTCTCTTGAAGCAGGTCATTCTAAGAAAAAGGCGGGTACCTAAGCTTTGCTTAAGCCATATAGCTATTATTAGCCAAGAACTCTAACTACCTGGCCATGTATCTTTGCTTTTCCTCCAGTAGGCTCGACTAGCTGTGCACCACATACTAGGCAACGTACTGGGAAAGTAGCATGGCTAAATACTACTTGCTCGTTTCCACATACTGGGCAGCGTACCAATAGGAACCTGCTACGCGGCTGAGGGACCAGTATCTTGAGCTTCTTGACCATAAGGTCTCACCTCACCTCGACTAATTCAACTTTCTTAAGCCTAATGCCTCTACGGTGCAGTATGTAGCCGCACTTTTGGCACTTGAGTTTGAGTACGACCTTCTTTGTTACCTTCGCGAAGCGCTTTTGCTCAGGCTTCCTCTTGCTACCATAACCCTCTTGCTTGCGCCTATATCTGCGCTCGCCTTCTGCAAGGCTACGTCTCTTACCATGCTTATATATCATTACTGTGTGTGGTGTATGTGTACGGCAACGGGGACAGTACGTTACTATCACCTTTGGTACTTTCACGGCGCTATCACTCCCCAGCCCCTTACCTAGTACCCTCATCACAAGAGACAGAGTTCTGACTTAAATACTACTCTGAGCTTCTGAGGACCTCGCTTAGGCCGCTAGGCAATAACGAAGCGACACCTGCTAAAACCATATGTACTGCTTTCTCAGAGCCAATACAAGTTATGGAACCAAAGCTTCTATTCCTACCCCGGAGCCTGATATCGGTTGCTAGCTCTATGAACGTACAGTTATCTACCGAAACAGCTAAGCCTACTATCCCGGCGAGCGCTGCTTCAGCTTCCTCTCTATTAACCTTATTAGCCGTGCTATATGACTTCAATAAAAGTTTAATAGCCTTATCAACCATATTAAGATATGTTTCCAATATATCGCTATGTTTATAATTTTCTAATGAAAGCAGAGTACTTGTTAAGCCCTCCCTATAGCGCTTCATATCATCAAGTATACTTTCTAGATTACCCTCTTCCAGAAGCCTCTTGGCTGAGCGAATAAGGGCTTGTAATCCAGCCTCGTCATAACCATTAACCATTAGGGAATCACACCTCCTGCTCTATTACAGCAAGCCCTCTACTAAGCAAGTAGAGCGCCAAGGGAGCATCAAGTTTAGGCCTATCATCCTTCTTCAAGCTCATTCTTGTACCTAGAATCCTTATACTAGTCGGAATATTTGTAAGCATACGCACACGCACGGGCTCCATGTTTGCAAACGGAGAGATATGCACAGAGAGCTTGAATCTAACCAACATATGCTCGTCTAGAGGCATGACTGGTAGCATTGTTTTCCCGTTTAGGCTCCAAGGTGCACGGATTAATCGAGAAGTATCTATTGTTACTTGCTCATCTATTTCTACTCCAATAAGTTCACGCGCTTCTTGCTCAAGATCTTTTAACGCATTGTCATATAGCACTGTGGTCTTCTGTGACTGGAACTTATATAGCCTAGCTACTATGCCTGTCAATCCTCGTTGCTGAGCTAAGCGCACCATTATTCTAGCAAGGCGGCCGCGCACACCGCCGCTCAGAGGGCTAGGCGGAATAGGACTGGGCCTACCACGTCTAATGCTGAGCTGGCGCCACGGTTCAAGAGACTCGTCCAGGAGGTCTACGGCTTTTATGTAGTTTACTAATTCCCTTCTTACATCTGAACCGCTCTTAGCTAGCTCATTACTGTCGTCAAGGTATGCCGTGACATGAAAGCCCCTATTACCTGAAAACTCTATTGCTATGCGTCTCTCGTCTATGCCTAACTCATAGACTAGTACATCTTTAAGGATAAGAGCGCGGAGTGAGGCACGTTCTATACACTCGTCATCAACTAGGCTTGTTTTCTCACCGCTTGCCTCAATTTTTATCTCAATAACCTTATCTGTGCACTCAGGTAAATGGTCTGCATCAATATCGAATACCAGGTCTGCAGAGCGCCATCCTTTAAGCTCCATATCGTTTGCTTCGGGCTGGTTATATCTAGCTGATGAGTAGTAGAAGTGGCGTGGCGCTTTTGTCACGAGGAATTTTTTTATCTCCTCTATGCTCTGGAAAGCCATGTGCCTTATGTAGCTCTTACTATGCCAGGTCTGGGCAGCAAACTCTCTTAACATGAAGTCACTCGGGATATGGGGTGTTTTTCTCTCATAGTAGTTCCTTGTTATCCGCTCTAGGAAGCGCTTTGTTCGCCGAAAGAGGTCGGCCATTACTATGTGACCCTTATATCTATGTTCCGAGTCTAAAGACAATCCGTTGCTAAAGGATAAATTATGGTACATTGATAAAATTTGATACATTTTCCGTGGCCCTTACTCGACCCGCGGAGCTATTAGGAAACTAAACTTAGCTCCCTGAGGTATTTCGTGCTCTATAAGAGCAGGCATTTCGCTACTAAAGCGTATAGTTATTGTATCCGCCACACGTGCTGCTCCGGAGAGATCGCTAAAGTACTCAAGCGTATACATTGCTGATTGGGTATCCTCAACATTCAGTTCTATTATGCTACCACTCTCAAGAGTATAGACTATCTCTGCTTCTGCTAGCTCGCTCGAAGACTCTACGCGAAACTCGTTCTCGGAGGCCGTGAATTTTATCACATCACCGACTAGTTCTACATCCTTAATAGTATCTCTATAGACATCGCTCATCACTTTTACATTTGCCTTGAACTCTAGCTCGGGCTCTGGTATCTCCTCAGCTGTTACATCGAGTAATGGTAATGTGAACTCACGATATCCCTTACCTATGAAGCTAATTGATATCGTATTCTCGTCTGCTCGTATCTCTAGTTTATCCTCCTTCCTAGCCCTTCTTAGGACCTTTGCAAGATCTTCTAGGTTTACGCCGAGCTGATACTCTTTATCAACATCAAACTCCTCGAAGGACTCGCGGGGAAAGTTCATATCGAGCAGAATTACATGTGAGGGATCCATGGCTCTAAATCTAAATCCTTTCTCCGGATCAACTATGAACACGCCTTCCTCTATCACCTTAGAGATTGCTGATATCAAGTACCGCCATACTCTTGCATCAAAGAATGTTATTTTCAACCGCTCTCCCCGAGAAGCTAGTATTTAGAAGACTTAGCTAGAAAAGGTCTATGCATAAATCAAGTCTAAGCACTCCGCTTATCCCTCATGTCTTTTCTTACATTCACTCAGTAATCTTATTGACTCGCTAAGCCCAGCTTGTACTAGCCTAAGTACACGCTCCATATATGGCCTTGACGAGACGTGCACTGGAGTACGATAATAGGCCTCTTCTGCATCTTCCAACAGTTTTCTAAAAAGTCTAGTAAAGTACTCGGCCTCGTAACAAGTATTCGCGCCTCTCTTCGTGTCAGTCATATTCTCTCCATACGTATCCGCAGCGCACACACTTGAAGAATCTTGTTGGGGGCTCGTCAGCGCGCCGGGTCTGTACAACCCAGTAGTAAGCCTCATGATATCCACAGCGTGGACACGTTACTCTTGTCTTCGGCATTGCCTCCCAATTGATATCCTTAGGTATTACTACTAGCCGCTCTTTCTCGCTGTGTTTTATCCGCTGCTTTAGAACAAGTGCTGAGACGCTTCCATCGTCTTTGAGTTCCTCAGTGTAACCGCAGCTAGGACATACCCATACCTTTTTACCATTAACGGTCTTAACAACCATTAGCGAGCCGCATCGCGGACAGAACTTCATCCTCGCTCACCCCTCGACTGGTACCATAGTAATTGGTTTAGCCAGTTTAGCTCCTCTTAGCTACTGGCTCCTCTTATTGCTTTCTCTCCGATCTTTAAAAAGTAAAGAATTTTCGGAAACTATTAAGTTACCTGCTATACTACATATATTTTTAGCAAGATTATCCACGCAGAGTAAACAGGAACCAAAGTAGCTCTCTAGGTTGGATAGCGAGCTTAGCCCAAGTTTGTAGGAGAAGCTTGGTGGCCAAACATAGCGTATTTCGTCAAATATGCTCGAACGCGCAACTTCTTCAATTATGTCCCTAGTACCAGTATTGACATACTCTAGACGGAAAGGGCCCCTAAACACCATTGCTGCATAAAGGTCTTCGTTGCATCTATAAATGAGTAGAAGTCTAGCCTCTTTCTTGGCAGAGTACATTATTGTTTATGACCTCTTGTAGCTTGTTACGGAACTCCTTTGCATCTCTGATTATATCGTTCAGTACTTCTTCAAGCACTTCTAAAGGATCACGACTGCCATCAGTCGATAACACGACCACGGGTTTCCCGACTAATGGATGAGATATTATGTATGACGAGTACACGACGCCCTTTTTGCGTATAGCGTACTTCGCGATCAAATTCGCTATTGTGTGATCCTCGCCTTCAAGCTCTATTTCAATAGAATCTTTCTCGCGTTTAAGCAGCCTAAGTTTTGACCCCGCAAGCAATTGCTCTTGGCTACTCATCTTCTGCTCAGCCCCAACTACTCGAAGCCTAGCTCAGCCCCCTTAAGCATGACTGCTATCTTTCTTAGACCTTTTCTCCATTCCTCTCGTAGCTTAAGTCCATCATCGGTTTCTTCTAGAACGCGCGTCTTAAGCCCGTACTCTATTACCTTCTCGGGATCAACCGATAAACCAACGGCTATAGCTGCTATCATGCGTTTTGCCGCCGATCCCTTTACTTGGAATCTTATCTCATCGATTACCTCCGCTATGCGGCGAGCACTTTCAACAACTATATCGGGTGGCGCATTAGTATAGATGTACTGCTTATCCTCGCTCAGCCTCGCATCATACCCCCTTAGCTTAAGCGCGTATACAAGCGACTCTGGAGGAAAAGTACGTCCAGCTTCCTTAACTATAGCGTTTATTAATGCTTCCTTCTGTCTCTCTAATCTGTATAACTCCCAGAGATCTTGTAGAGCGTTCCTAATCCTGTACCACGTATCTTTTATTTCGGCCTCAGTGCCTACTAGCTCTATGAATGCTCTGTTACCGCGTATACTTATTTCGGCGAAGGGTGTCCTGACATTACTGGATATTTTCTCGTATATCTTTTCTAGTGGAAAACCCGGCGGGATGCTTGTTACATAGAGCTTCTTCTTGATAACTTTGGTAGGCATCACTAGTCCTACCTCTTTCTTCTTTCCTCCAACATGTAGTGTATTGCTATCTTGCGTTTCTCCTTATTTCCGCAACGCTTACACACCAAGTATGGGCTACCCGGAACCTTGTACAGAGGAGCACCACAAACTGAGCAATAAGCGAGAATCACACCATCTTGCGGCCTCTTGATGGACAACAAGTATGGCGCTGAAGAAGATACTATTGTTGCCCTTATAAAGTCGCCTGGCTTCACAAAATCATAGATGCTGTGCTGGCCCGGTGTATCACTAGCCTGTGATACGTGGAGCACGCCGCTAAAGAACCCGTTAAAAGGCATCATTCTCTCATCTGCAAATATCTTTACAAATGCTAGCTCCTCTCTAGGCACACCAGTAACGACTCCATATACTACTGAACCTTTTCTTGGTAAACGTGGTCTTTTACCAAGAGGCTTAACGTGTATACGCCTATTAGCAAAATCTACCTCAACTATGCCAAAGCGAGCTGCTCGTATATATCCATCCTCGACGTATACTCCATCACCTGGCAGAAACTCCTCTATAGTACAAAGCACATCGCCAGGGTACACCTTTTTACCGACGATACTTGCTAGCACGTTGCTCAATGCTCGTGCACCCTTTTTCTCTCAAATAGCAGTAGTAGCGCGGGGGCGTAATAGATGCGCCTGGTATGGCTCCGATACATAGCGGGTATTGGGAACTTAAATGCTTCAATGTGCTTGAGTCTATATCCATATTTTTTCATAAACTCTTCTAAGTAATTGAGAGCCCTATCCGAGCCTCTATGATGTATTGATGCTATGTAACTAGCCTCGAGCCCAGCGGCTGCTTCAAGAAATACCGTGTCCTGTCCTTTTCGTTGTATACCGAAGGGAGGATTCTGCGCTACACAGTACTTGTCGCCGCCTTGTCGGAGGGGGAGATATCTGGCATCAGCTTGTACAAAATCTATTGCTAATTTACTATAAAGTTTTGACTCCGCGGCATCCTTTAGAGCATCGCTATCAATGTCTATTCCGACGACATAGAAGCCGAGTAGAGACGAGGCATAAGCTATCATGCCTGTACCGGTGCCTAGGTCGACTACTACTTCACAGCCAATACTCCTTAGCCAAAGAGCAATCTCGACAGCTATCTCTGGTGGCGTGCGGTATTGTTCGAGAAGACGTTTTGGTTTGCTAAAGCGCTTAACATTCTTTTCCAAAATAAGTACTATTTGTGAAGGTTTCAACAACTAGTTGATCACCATGGAAAAGTATAGCTATATTTACCAAGAGTGTCGGTAAGCCATAGCCTGGCCTCAGCTGGTGTAAGTACGGGTTTCCAATAATCACCTAGATCATCTATAGCCAGTCTAGGACAAGACGTAACGACAAAGGCATCGTAATCGCTTGGACTTAAATTATCGAGAACTTCTCTGCTAAGATATCTCGCATAAAGTTTGTAAGTTTTTATTCCTCGACGCCTAGCCAGTGCTTCTACAAAACTAGCTATCCAAGGCCTATACTGACCAGGTAGTAACCCGATTATTATGCCAAGCGATTTAGCACTTGATAAGAGCGATAAGACCCAATACCTCTTGGAAAGGACATGTAGTACTTTGTTACCGATATTTTCTACTTTGTTGGAGTAGGGATCAGCTCTTAGGACTGTTTTTTCGCCTCCAAGAGCTAGTCCGAGGCCTAGAGAGTGGAAGTAGCCCCCAGCGATTACTATAAACGAATCAACAACGTCTCTATACTTGACAAGATTGTAATAATAGCAACCAAGGACAGGTGCTATTAACTTAACATCGTATCCATTCCTACTTAGAGCTTCTGCAACACTATGAGAGAACATGCGGTGTTGGACAGAGTAACCTATAGCTAATCTTTTCGAAGCACCAAGCAGCTCTCTTATATTTTCTACAATTTCCTCAACATTGCCTCCCACATACTCGCCTGGAACAAACACAACGTTATGGAGAGGTCTATGATAGCATGTATCTCCGGTACAGATCGGGTAGATATACGGATCATGCCCTATGTGGACGAGGAACGCATTCTTACCGATATACTTGAGCTCATCGATACTAAGAGCACATGCCCCGAACACAGGCTCTAGCTTAATGTGTACTGTTGCCTCGTAGCCTTTACTAGCTAGGCACTCGGAAAGAAAGTCACTAATGCGCCTGAGTAAGCGTACGAAACCCTGAGGGGCCTCAATGTATAGTTTGACTCTTTTAGACCTTCTTCCCTTGTCAAGGAGTTCGAGAAGCGTGGAGAAGTCGAAGCGGTAAGAATTATCTATATATACACAGTCTTTCTTCATAAAAAATCTGCCCTACTATCACCAGCGATTAAGCGGGTTTTGTATCTAGAAATAATAAGGGCTGGAGTACAATCTTAGCTACTTGCTGTCTTGCTTAGCTCTGGTTTAAGCGGGATAATCCTTATTCTACTAGGCAGCGGCAGCTTTGATGCGCCTCTGCGTAGTGCTTCTTTTGCATGCTCTAGATGCTCTTGTCTTACTCGTACCTCTAGAACGGCTTGGCCCGGAAATACACGCGCTGCTGTACCGACGGGCTTGCCGAAGGCTAGCCTCATGCCTTCTTGTAGACGGTCCGCGCCTGCAAATGCCATCATTTTATGTTCTCTGAGCACGTGATGCGGATAGACCCTGACGCGGAATAGATAATTAGTGTCACCTATGGTTGTCGACAAGTACTTATGAACCATGACGCGTGCTGCTTCGAGTGCGTTATGCCTTATCTGACCACGCTCAAGAACATATAACTCCAGTAGGTAGTCGTAATCACCGTGGGGATTACCCATTGTGAATTTCTGTATCTTGGGCGGAGGTACCCCATGAATGTATTCATGCCTGGTATAGGCTGGGCCCGAGAATGCCTTTGAACGTCTCTTTGTGAAGCATCTAGCAGGCTTCTGTGGCATTTATTGCACACCCCTCTCCTCGTGGCCCCTTGCTGTGCAGAGAAAAGAGACTAGGGTATTAAATACTAGTCTTCTAATGCATGCATAGGGGTTATCGCTTAGCCACTATTATGTGTGGGTGTAGATTCCCATGAGCAACAATTCTGTCCTCAACTATCTCCCAGTCATGCTTACTAAGAACCTGCTTAGCTACGACATGCTCGGTCGTTATAATGGTTATAGATTTATCTATGACCTTCACTGCTTCTTCTAGGAAGCGTTTATAGAGTGCTCTTACTTCACGGGGGCTACCCATTCTAATACCATAGGGGGGATTTGACACTATTATGTCTGCTCGATCAATGTATCTCGATAACCGAGTTGCATCACCAACAATGAATTCTATGCGGGGCTCTACGAGAGCTGCTCTAGCATTAAGTCTCGCACCCATTATATGTCGTGGATTCTTATCGAGACAAATTATGCGCGATGATTCAAAGAGAAGCGCTGCCTCGATAGCTACCGTGCCGCCTCCACACATAGGATCTAGTATAGTGTCTCCATCCCTCGCACCCGAGATACGGAGCATAGCATATGCAAGTGTAGGCTTAAGAGCAGCTGGGTGGTCATAGATTCTGTATCCTCTCCTATGCCAGGATAAGTCGCCGCCAAGCTCTATTGATACATAGAGTTCATCGTTTATCACGTCAACGACCACTATAACTGATGGATAATCTAGATCAACGCGCGGTCTTTTCCCATGAGTCATTTCTACGACCTCTATGACTGCATCGCCTGCTACTCTAGCAATATCAAGGGAGCTATAATCATGCTCACCCACACGTTCAGCCCTAACAGCGAACGTTGTGAAAGGCGTCACGTACCTCGGAATATCGGTTCCACGAATAGCCTCCTTAATCATCCCTAGGCATTCTTCTTTCTTACAGATAGTATCTTGATAGAGAAGTATTCTTGCACGATGAATTGAGCGCAATGAATCCACTAAATCAATGTTAGCTAGAGGAACCGATGCTAAGACTCGTCCTTTTCCACTCCTTTGTTCGAGAATAGTTGCTCCTAGCTTTGCGCTAACTTCTTCAACTACTATGTCCTCGATGCCTGGATTAGTCGTGAAAACTACTTTGACATCGTCCATTGTTTTTCACACTCCTCTATAGCTCGTCTAAGCCTCTTAGCTAGGTAATAGAGCAAAGATGCCTCGCCTGGTGTTATTCCGGATTTCCATAATAGATGCTTTAGTGCGGCCTTAACTTGAGATACCCTCTCTTTATCTACTAGGATATCTATTACTGGCTCAAGCTTTTCATATATGTAGCGAAGCTGCTTTTCCGGCGCTTTTTCATATAGCTGTGGCTTATTAAGACTCTGCCAAAGCTCATAGAGTATTATTCCAACAGCATGGCTAAGGTTAAGTACAGGGTAGTCAGGGTTCGCGGGAATATGTACTAATAGGTCACACTTAGCCAACTCCTCGCGTGTAAGACCCACGCTCTCCCGTCCAAAGACTAGACCTATGCTACTATAACGCGGAGCTATTTGCTCAGCGAATTCACGCGCTGAGACAGCATGACGGACAACATCGCCTTTTTGACCTATCTTTGCGCTGGTACATGCGGATAAATCAACACCTTTTAGGGCTTCATCAAGCTCATTAACTATTATCGCCTTATCTAACATGTACACACCATTAGCCGCGAATCGTCTCGCTTCTGGGCTACTCGGCAAGGCTCTGGGCGATACTAGGTAGAATTCGTCTACACGGAAATTCGCTGCTAGCCTTGCTATAAACCCGAGATTAATCTCGCCTTCAATACCGACTATAATGAGCCTTATCCTTGTTCCTTGCATGCAATCACCGCCTTTATGTCCTCGAAGAAAATGTGAACCTTCTTCACGGATATATTGAAACCGCTTGACTTAAGCTTCGATAATACTGCTGAGTCGTCTCCACTCAAAGACGAATAGACTAGTACAATACATAGATCATTCGGATCTGCATCAACTACTTGGCCGACTAAGCGTTGAGCCTCTCTGAGGCCCCCGCTCCAGGCCAACCCTAGCAAATCTCGTTCCTCAACAGGGAGGTACGGAGTATTGTAAACGATTATGCTTCCACGTATTGGTCTTCGTAAACAGCTAAGGTTATCACATTGCACTAAATCGGTTCGTACTATCAGTTTATTCAGTAACGCATTGTTCTTAGCACAATAGAGGGCACACGGGTTAATATCTATGAGTAGCGCGTATGGAGCATCCATTCTCTTTATACAGTACAACCCTAGGATACCGGTCCCCGTCCCTATATCTATGCATGCCTTAGCACTCGGTCTTCGATGGCCTATCTCAGATACCGCCTCTAGTGCTAAGAAACTATCATCCGAGGGCTCATAGACGTTTTCACATACTTGTAGGGATAAGCCATCCACAGCGTACGTACGTATAGGCACTGGGCGACAAACATACATTAGTTTTACTTGTTTCTCGGCTTCTTGGCGCATTTCCGAGCTACCTCTAAGAAGAAGCCTGGCTCAAGCTCATAGACTCTTATCGTGTCCCCGATGTATTTCTCGGCACAGCCTCCTAGGCACTCACGTCCAGCCTTCCTTGCCAGCTTCCTTCTCTGGGAGAAAAAGCACCTAGTAAGTTCCTCAACAAGCTCTATAATGTCTTGATTAATGGGTCTCCTTGGCATCAGTTCGATTATTTGTGAATAAACCTTTGGCCTAGGTCTAAAGGCCGTGGGAGGAACAGTCATTATTTTCTTAACCTGGTAGACGAGATTAACAAGGATTGTTACTCTCCCGTAGTTCTTTGTACCGGGTTTAGCTAGCAGTCTATCAGCAACCTCTTTCTGTACTAGAAGCAGGACTGGTTTTTGGAAAAACTTAACAAGTAGTGATAGTAATGGACCAGTTATGTTGTATGGAATACTGCCGTATCCTGCATCGAATCTCCTCAGCACTAAAGGCGGCGATAAGGCATCACTAAGTATGGGTTGTAGTCTCCAATCCATTAACGATAGTGCTGCAAGGTGACTTGATAGTCGCTTGTCCAGCTCTATAGCTGCTAGAAGCTCTAGCTCCTTGCAATCGCGGAGAACCTGTGATGTTATGAAACCCGTGCCAGGCCCTATCTCGAATAATTTCCTATACCTACAAGCCCATGAGGAAAATACTCGCGCCACTTTACGCGATACAAGGAAGTGCTGGCCAAGCCTCTTGCTAGGCCTTATTCTCTCCATAGATCTCTTTTTCCTCTTCTCTCTGCTTTCCTAGCCTCTCGTATATCTGGCCAAGATAGTTGAGGAACAACGGCGGAACAACGTTTTCGCGTTCACGCCTAGGAGGCCTCACAAAGAGATAGTACTTTTGTCCGCCTTTTATCTCCTCCACTATTCTCTCGGCAATAACCTTGACTGGGTCTATGTGTACACGTTTCTGTATATCCTCGAAGCTTCTAAACGGTTCACGCTCCCTCGCCTCAATTATCTTCGCGACTGTCTTCTTACCAACACCTGGGAGCAGCTCGAGGCTATGGAACCTTAGAGTTATTGGTCCCGCTATGTTAAAGAACTCGACAAACACTCTTTCCTTCCGACGCACTATCTCCTCAACAATGCTTGGTAGCATGCTCTTAGCAAACGAGGTCAAGTCATTATATTCTATTTCTGCCTCCACTCTAAATATCTTCAGTCTTTTCTCTGCTATGGGGCCAACATATACACGTTCCCCTATCTCGAGGGACACTCCATGACGAGGAGAAGCCTCTAATAAGAGGAAATAGTCCTCGCCAATTAGCTGTACAACGGGCTTAGTACGATGTTTTGGATGCTTATCGGCCGGGTTACCCATGGGCAGGTAGTCCAGTACGTAAGCGTACTCCTCGTGAGGCTTCCGCGGCCTATGGCGCCGCTGCGCGAAATGCCGCTGAGATGACAAAGTTAACAGCACCCAATCCTCTTAGTCACAATATGAAGGGATTTAAGCTAACCCGTACCACGAAGAATAGGTCTAGCTAAAGACTAATCCTGGGCAACTAGGACGCAGAGAATTACTCTTCCTGGCTACTTGTACAATACTTTTTAAGAATTTCTAGCCCTTTTTTTACTACATCGTCCTCGTAGCCTCCGTCTATATCGCCGAGCAGAGCCTTGGTTTCCTCTAGCTCGCTTGGTGCTAGGTTTACAAGCATTGTTGCAGCAAAGTCGCTAAAACCAGCTGCCTTAAGCTCTTCTACTGCCTTCTCCGCGTTCTCGGGGCTGCATTTAGAGAACTTGGATACGTACTCATACGTTCTAGCTACTATGGGGTTTTGCTCTATGAGCTTCTTAGCAGACTCTAGTATCTTCTTTGCGACGGGGTTGGGCACATAACTAGATGATAGTATCTCAACCATTTCCTTGTCACCATTCATAAATAAGTCGTAGTCATTGTATCAACTTCTTGCACAAAATACCGGTTATATGTATCTTTTGCCCACTTATTACTCAGTCTTAGGAGGTGTTAATGCCTCCGACGGCACCGGGCGTAGATGCTCTGGCCTAATGAACAAGGTCTTTATCTTGCTCCCGACCTTTACCTGAACTATGTATGCCTTGCCACGCTTACCCACTACTACTCCTACTTTTCCATGATATCTTCTATGCGGCATTCCCTTCATTATCGCCGGGTTAACTATTATGTAGACCTTGTCACCGGGCCTGTACTCATGCATTAGCAAGCTTAGTGGCGGGACCGCTCCCCTCTCGCGTATATGTTTCTTGAATACCTTTCTAGTCCTATGCCTGAACCCCTTTGATGGCTTCACTTCGAGTCCCCGCACGCACTACCTAGTAGCGGTACGTTATATTCTTGATTACTACTATACTCCTTTCACCTACTAGTGCTCACCTCCACTACGTCTAGCTCGGCACAGATAGCTCTCGCCCCAAGAATCTCCGAGAAGCTCGGCGAAGTATCGCCTTCGTCGCCGCTCACGAGCTCCTTTATGTATAAGCCTCCCTCGGCCCGGATAAGTGCCTCGAAAACATTATCGGTTATCCTTCGAACCCTTACTCCGAATACTATTCGCTCACGAACAATATCGGGTCTTCTGTGCCGAACACGGCGCGGCGTTCTCTGCCTTATCTCCCTATTAGTAAAGAATTCCTCAAGGGCTCTTAGCTCGTCGTCGCTTACTTCTCGCTCAACAACAACTAATGCCTTGTACACCTTGGATCTTTTCTGGTGCTCCGATTTTAGCTCAACAACGTCGCGGCGAGAAGCCTCTCCTAGAAACCTGGCGCGGACCAATCCCTTGCTATGCTCGTTTATTACTCGCTCTGCCTCGGCTAGACCTACTCTTCTCTTCTTAGGCTTCTTTAGCTCGACTATGAATGGGCGGCCAGAGCCAAGCATGCGGGCATCTGCGTCTTCTCGGCCAGAGGCATGTAGCACTATGTCTTCTGCATGGTAAAGCTCAAGTAGAGGGAATAGGGCCTCCTCGACGCTAAGGGGGTACCTCTTTACCCCACGCCTAGTAACCCAGTAGGACTGCGAGATCCTCCTACTCGTCTTCCAATACGTTCCCCTAAGTAGCATAGGCATTATTTGGAGCTCAACGCTACCGCCTGGGATATGAACGACGACGACTACGTCAGGGTTAGTGAAGTTTGGCTTAAGACCAGTCCTAGCCTGTATTATCTTGCTTACCTCTCGCTTGGTCTCAGAGCCTATCGACTCCGAGTATATTAGTGAGAATTTACGCTTAATCTCGTCCTCCCTTACCCGTATATCGTCTCCCAGCTTAGCCGCAACAAGGAAGTCGCGTGCATCAACACTGCGCAGCAGCTCTGACGCCTTCTCCCCCGCTACTTGTATCCACTTCTCTA
>JALVHV010000105.1 GCA_027028845.1 Pyrodictiaceae archaeon
GTTGAGGGGTTTGGTGCCGCGGCCGGGATTTGAACCCGGGTCACGGGCTCGAGAGGCCCGCATACTTGGCCGGGCTATACTACCGCGGCAACCGCGCAGCTGTTTTTCGCCATTATTGGTAGAGTTCTTGGTTTGAAGTGGGGGTTATATTTGTTACTTGGCTTTCTTTTCTCCTGCGCAGAATTGATAATACATAATCTATTATGATTATCGTTATGATTATTTGTGCTGCGTCTATCATTGCTGATGCTCTTTCTGTGTTTGTTTGTATGAATATGTCTAGGAATGGTCTTATTGCTAGTTTGAGCCCGTACGCCTTTGCATATGATATTATGAATGCTATGTGTAGTATTGCCATTAGGTATAGTGTTGCAAGGACTATTTTCTTTGGAGCACCCATGCCGTATACTATTAGTACGAATACTATGAGGAATAGTTGTATGTTCTCTAGCAACGATACCGTTGAGTCAAGGCCTAGTACGATGTTCAATTGCTTCGCCTCACCTAGGCTATGCCTAGTATATCAGCTAGGTGTGCTAGTAGGTGTGATAAATGTATCCATGGTTCTAGCCCTTTTATCTTTGGCGCATATACTTCATCGACAAGAGATAGCGTTTTTGCATCGAAGTCTTCGTGAGGGAAACCCTTGACCAGCATGATGGTACAGGGCATTTCTGATACCCTTATTGCTATTTCCCTGAAGCTTGCTTGCTCGCCGGAATCGCTTATCGCCACCGTCTTGCACGGGCTCAGTCGTGCTAATAGCTTCTCGAGACTCATAGGCTCTGCGCGCATTAGTGGCTTGGCTGGTGGCGGCGGCACTTGGCCAAGAGTTAGTAGTTGCTCCATGAGCCCTATGAAGCGGTTGTAGTTTCTAGGTATACGTGTATCCGGATTAACGTATAAGACATAGTCATTATAGGTGTGCACATACGTTTCCAGGAACCCTTTCTTATTAAGGGGGCTCTCAAGCGCTTCTAGGAGCTCTATGTGGACTATGTCTGGTCTACCGCGTCGCAGGCTTTCTGGCAACTTCTTCATAGCTTGGTGGTGCAGGGTGCTATCCAGCAGTGTTTCTCCTGGTCTTTTTCCCCGTTTGCGAGCAGCTTTAAAGACGGAGGGGTGCCCCCATAATTCTCTAGGCACTAGTTCTAGTGCTGCCTCGGCTATGACTAGTTTGAAGCGCTCAGCCACGCTAGCCGCCCAGGGGAGGATATCTTATCTTGGCGCGGACAAGGCTTAAGGATATTGTTCGCGACATAGGCTACCAGGGAATAAGGATACTCTTTGACGAAGCCGTACGCTTAGCGCGTGAGGGTAGAGTCGAGGAGGCTCGCCAGCTTATTAAGGACGCTGAGGAGCTTCGTAAGCGCATTAAGCTGAGAAAACCCTTTGTGCTTCGCAGAATGGTGTGCAAGAACTGTGGCGCCCCGCTAGTCCCGGGGCTAACAGCTACTTATCGCCTTAGACGAGATGGAAGAGTTACAAAGCTTGTCGTTACCTGTACCATATGTGGCTATAAGCGCCGCTTCATCCTACGGGTTAAGGGGAGACATAGTGGTGCAGAATCTGAGAAAGCTAAAAGAGATAGTTCAGCAAAGAAGAGCTGATGTGATTATAGGGAAGAACGGGCTAAGTGAAGGCGTGCTTAGGGAGATAGATAGGCATCTCGAGGACAAAGGCGTAGTGAAGGTGAAGGCGCTGAGAAGCGCCCTGAAGGTCACTGGCCTTGACCGGAAAGAGCTGGCTTCAAGAGTAGCTTTAGCCCTTGGTGCAACGCTCCTCGATGTTAGGGGCAGGACGTTTGTACTATATCGCCCAAAGACTAGAGAAGAGAGGAGGGAGCCACTAGGTCAAAGATATAAAGCGCAGAGCCAGGGGAGCAAGATTAGCGGGGAGAAGAGCCAATGGTTACGGCGCTCGAGGTTCCAGCGGATCTACTAATAGAGAGGCTAGCAGAGAAGCTAAAGGCTATGCCACAAGTAAGACCACCAGCATGGGCTTTCTACGTAAAGACTGGTACCTTCAAAGAGCATCCACCGGAGGATCCAGACTGGTGGTACTATAGAGCAGCATCTATTCTACGCAAGCTGTACAAGCGCGGAACCCCGGTAGGGATAGAGAGGCTTCGCACCGCCTATGGTGGAAGGATCAATAGAGGATCAGCGCCAGAACACTTTAGGAAAGGCTCGGGCGCAGTGATAAGAAAGATTCTGCAGCAGCTTGAACGCGCTGGACTCGTCGTGCGCATAAAGGGTAAGGGCAGAGTGCTTAGTCCTAAGGGCCGAAGCCTTCTGGACAATACTGCTTACGAGATTCTAAAAGAGCTTGCAGAGAAGAACCCCGCTCTGAAGAAGTATCTTGCCTAGTTTTTAGCGCAAATGCGTCTCCTTAATCGTTTTGTATAACACTAATTTTAGCAGGGATAGAATAGATATTTTACTGCTGTACTATTTATGGTCCTGCTTTGCTACAACTCCTTGTTACGAGTTTATAACTTATTTTACTTCTACCAGGACTATGTGCTTAGCTTTTAATAAGAGGTAGAGCTGTTACGCTCTTCTGGGTGATACAAGTATGGCAGAATACTATGACGATGAGCTGGAAGAGATAAAGAGGAGGAAGCTATTAGAGCTTCAGCGCCGCTTAGCAATGGAAGAGGAGCTTAGGAAGAAGCAACAAGAAGAGGAAGCCAGGAGAGAGGCACTTCTCCGCTCAATATTGACTCCCGAGGCTAGGGAGAGGCTGGCCAACGTCAAACTCGTACGCCCAGAGCTTGCACGCATAGTGGAGGATAACCTAATAGCACTAGTTCAATCGGGTCAAATAAAGCCGCCAGTTGACGAGGAAACTGTTAAGAAGATACTAGCGCTCATCTATGAACGTACTCATAGAGAGCCGCGTATAAGGATTAAAAGAAAGTGAGTAGGGATAGGGCCCGGGGGCGGCAATAGGATGGCGCACTTCAAGCCGCTGGGGAAGAAACTCCGCCTAGCCAAGGCGCTTAAGCAAAACCGCTCAGTACCCTTATGGGTAATTATGCGCACGATGAGAAAGTTCCGCGACCATCCAAAGAGGCGGCATTGGAGGAGGGTTAAGCTGAAAGCCTAAGCTACTTAAAACAAGAGGGGTGAGCCTCTTATGCCTAAGGATAAGAAGGAGGCCATTTATACAATCCCTATATATAAGGTCTATTGGGGTAGGAGGACAAATAGAGCAGCAAGAGCCATAAAGCTAGTACGCAGGTTCATTGCTAGGCACTTTGGGGTAGACGAGAAAGACGTAGTAATACACAACAATGTTAATGAGTATATATGGTCCCGTAGTATCGAGAAACCGCCAAGAAGAGTAACTGTGAAAGCAATAAAAGACCAGGAAACTGGAAAGGTCAAAGTAGTATTAGTTAGAGAAAGTAAGGTAAAGGCACAACAGCGCTAAGGTATTCTATTACTATTAGGACATGGGTGCTGTATTCCCTAGCAGCTTGAACTGCTTAGTACCCTGTACTCTTTACATGGTCTTTACTATAGCTGTAGCGATGCTGTTGACCGTCTACTTATTGTCTATAGGGTATTTTGCTAAGCTCTTTCCTTTTCTAGGAAAGCGGGTACGTAGCTAGAGAGGTGTTGTTGCGGGAATGATTGACTATCTTAATATACATGGTAACCCTAATATAGGTGTATATATTTTCGTGAACAACTATATAGCTCTTGTACCGCCAACCATCACGCCCAAAGATAAGAAGCTCATCGAGGACGTTCTAGGAGTTGAGGTTATTGAGACCAAGATAGCTGATATGATAATAAATGGCGTAATGGTTGCTGGTAACGATAAGGGGTTGTTATTACCACGTATAGTTAGACCCGATGAGTATGATGCACTCAAGCAGTTAATTGGTAACAAGATGAGAATAGAGGTGTTGAACATAAGGCAGACTGCTCTAGGAAACCTAATAGCTGCTAATAATGTCGGTGCTTTGGTTTCGCCAAGTATAGATGTTGCTGCTGTTAAGAAGATACAAGAGGTACTAGGAGTAGATAGGGTACTGCAGAAGCCTCTCGCTAACATGCCAACAGTTGGCTCGATGATAGTTGTCACGAATAGGGGTGGCGTTGTCCACCCTGGTGTAAGTGATGAAGAGATAAAGATGCTTACAAATCTTTTCGGTGTAGGATTTGCTACAGCCACGGTGAACTTCGGCCTATACTTCGTTAAAGCAGGCCTAGTCGCTAATGACAAGGGTGCCCTAGTAGGAGATGAGACAACGGGTCCAGAATTAATGAGGATACAGCAAGCTTTAAGGCTCTAAGCAGAATAGGGTGCTCGGGAACCAAGAGGAGAGAGGGGGACTACAATGGGCGACGTCAAGATCTATCTCGTCGAGGGAAGGATGCTAATAAGGCCATATAAGATGCCAGAGTGGTGGCCTTTCCGCAAATACGTTAGGGCCTTGAAACCAGAGCATGCAGTGGAAAAAGTTCTCTCAGAGCTGGGCAGTAATCATAAGATAAAGAGATTCCATATTAGAATTGAGAAGGTAGAGGAAGTCCCTCCTGAGCAGGTAGAGGACATACAAGTGGTTGAGCTCTCCAAGCTCACAAGGTGGGAAAAGCCTTGAGTCAAGAACAGAAAGCAATAACGCTCGAGGAGGCAATTGCCCAGCTTAGTCTCCTCGAGAACCAATTAAAACAGCTCCAAGAACTCGTAGCCGAGCTATCTGCTAGAATCACTAGGCTATCAACGGTAGAGGATGCTATATTGAACCTAGAGAAGGGCTCCGAGGACTCCTTTATCCCGCTTGACGCGTCCGGCACGGTATTCGTTAGGGGAGAGATAAAGCCGATAGAGAGAGTGCTACTCCACGCCGGGCTGGATATATTCATAGAGCTTGAGAAGGACAAAGCGCTTGAGGTTATAAGGGAGGAGAAGTCGGCAACATCAAAACTCCTAGATAGCTATAACCGTGAACTAGCACAGCTAACACAGTACTACATGGCATTACGCTCTGCAGTTGAGCAAGCACTTCAACAAGCACAACAAAGGAAACAACAGTAGCTTGATAGCTAACATTACTGTAATTCCTTAGCCCTTGTACATCGAAAACAGTATTCTCACTGCTTCATAGTTTTTGAGGGACGTAAGTGGAACATAGGCTCAATATAATACTGACATCGTTGCTTTATAGCTTATAGCTCTTTGCGGGAAGCAAGAGGGTTTTAGCCATGGTATTTAATAAGCTCAAGAAAGCCTTAAAGCGGTTCGTTGACACTGTAAGCGAGACAATTACTACAAAGGAGGTTAAGGAAGAGGATCTAGAGCCGATTATAGAGGAGCTGACGATAAGCCTGGTAGAGAGTGATGTTGCTCTAGAAGTTGCCGAGGAGATAGGGGAGCTTATCAAGAAGAAGCTAGTTGGTACAAAGGTTCCACGATTCAAGGATGTACGCCAGTATGTAATAGATGCCCTTGCAGAGGTAATAGAGGATATAGTTTCTAGGAATTATAGGCCGGTCAACATTGTTGAGGAGGCAAAGAAGCGTGAACCCAGTAACCCCTTAAGAATATTATTCTTCGGCGTCAACGGCGTAGGTAAGACGACTACTATAGCTAAGTTCGCCTACATGCTTAGAAAGAATAACGTCACACCCGTAATTGCTGCAGCTGATACTTTTCGTGCTGGTGCTCAGGAACAGTTAAGGATGCATGCCGAGAAGCTGGGAGTACCTTTTATAGGCGGGCGTTATGGCGCTGATCCGGCCTCGGTAGTCTACGACGCCATAGAGTACGCTAGGGCACGGGGCTATAGAGTTGTTTTAGCGGATACTGCTGGTAGGATGCATACAGACGAGGACCTAATGGAGGAGCTTAGGAAAATAACTCGCGTAGCAAAACCTGACTACAAGGTACTCGTCGTTGACGCACTAACCGGGAACGATGCCGTTGAGCAGGCACGTTTCTTTGATGAAGCTGTCGGGATAGACTTTGTTGTACTAACAAAGGTTGATGCAGACGTGAAGGGTGGCAGTGCTCTAACTATAGCTGCTGTAATTAATAAGCCTATATTATTCCTTGGCGTTGGTCAGCGTTACGAGGACTTGGAGCCCTTTAACCCCAAGGCTTATGTGAAGAAGCTTCTTGAGGGCATAGTGTGAGTAAAAGGCTTAGCCTCTTATCACATTGGATAGGCAAAACCTACATTTCCCTAGAGTACGGGAAAGCCACTAGGGGTAGAAGGATATGGCGTCAGAGGAGGCTCCAGGAATAATAGGGAAAATAAAGATGACACTTCATGAGTGGCGGCTGATACTCCAGCGTCTCAAGAAGCCTGATATGGATGAGTACAAGCAGACAGCAAAGATAATGTGGCTTACTATCTTATTGGTTGGATCTGTTGCGTATCTCATACAGCTAGTGGCTGTTAAGCTCATTACTGGGTGAAGAGGCCTTTGAGCGAAGAGGCAAAGGCTGAGGAAAAAGCTAGGCCTAGGCTTGAGCCAAGACTATTTGCTGTAAGGACTGTTGCTGGTCGTGAGCTGGACGTGGCCCTAATAATAGAGCAGAAGGCAAGGGACGAGGACATACCGATATATGCTGTAATAGTTCCGCCGAGGATAAAGGGCTACGTTATAGTTGAGACGCCAGCAGCGTTCCATGCGTCAAACGCTATACAAGGTATAAGGTATGCAAAGGGCGTTGTCCCCGGTATCTTGCGCTACGAGGATGTTGAGAGATTGTTGAAGCCCGAGGCCGTCGTGGAGACACTCAAGCCTGGAGACATCGTTGAAATAATATCGGGGCCGTTCCGTGGCATGAAGGCACAAGTGGTTAGAGTTGTGCCCGGTAAGAATGAGGTAGTTTTAAATGTGCTTGAGATTGAGTACCCACTCCAAATCACGGTACCGGGTGACTCGGTGCGCCCAGCAAAGGAGAGAGGTGGCCAGTAATGGGGATAAGAGTGTATACCGTCAAGGCTAAGGGTGGCCAAGTAACAGAGGACGCGTTGTCCACGCTTAAGAAGAGCGGGCTTGACCTAGCCAAGTTACGTGAGGAGTTGAATAAGCTCACCGAGAAGTACAAGGGTTTCGAGGTAACAATAAAGATAATGGTTGATGAGGACACGAAGGAGTACGACATAGAGATAAAGCCACCAACGACCACAGAGTTATTACTCAAAGCAGTAGGTGCGAAAGAGCCCTCCGGTGACCCAATGCACCAGAAAATAGGAGATTTATCATTCGAGAAAATAGTTGAGATAGCCATCCTCAAGAAGCCATCCCTTAACGCTAAGACACTCAAGGCTGCTGTCAAGACAATCCTTGGCTCTGCTAGGAGCATAGGCATAACCGTTGACGGCAAGGACCCTAAGCAGGTAACACAGGAGGTAGAGAGCGGCGTCTACGACGCTGTACTAGCAAAGTATGAAGAGGAGTGGGAGAAGGCTTAGACCCCCTACCCCCTTGTACCAGGCTAGACGGGGTGTACGCTAGTGTCGTTCGTGCCGCGTGACCTCGTGGAGAAAGCCGTGCGCGAGGCCATAGAGGGTAGTCCTCCTAGGAATTTTAAGCAGGCAGTAGAGCTAATAGTAGTACTCAAGGACATTGACTTGAAGAATCCGCAGATGAGGCTTAGGGAGATAGTGTTCCTGCCTAACCCGCCTCGGAAGAAGACAACGATATGCGTAGCAGCTGATGGCGACATGGCTGTTAAGGCCCGCGAGGTAGCGGACCGGGTCATCACGAGAGAGGAGCTACAAGGCCTAGTAGGTAATCGTAAGGCAGCGAAAAAAATAGCCGAGGCATGCGACTGGGTGCTCGTACGTACAGACCTAATGCCTCTCGTAGGCCGTACACTAGCACCAGCCCTAGGCCCGAGAGGAAAAGTACCCGTCCCTGTACCCCCTAATGCTAACATTGTTGACTTCGTGAATAGGTATCGCGCAGCCGTGATTCTTAGGACAAAGGATCAGCCACAGGTAGCGTGCAGAGTCGGAACCGAGGACATGGACCCCAAGGAGATAACAGAGAACATTTTCAAGGTGCTATCAACACTCGAGAACAGGTTGCCGAACCCACGCCAGAACATAGCGAGAATAATAGTAAAGACCACCATGGGGCCCCCAGTAGAGGTCCCCTTCTACCTAGCTAGGCCAGAGTAAGGAGACGAGGTGTCTCTTACATGGCGTATGTGACTACGCGTGCAAAGAGAATACCTGAGTGGAAGATAAAGGAAGTAGAAGAGCTAACCGAGCTAGCTAAGTCGCACAAAGTGATACTTATCATAGACCTGATGAAGACCCCAACGGCGCAGCTACAGAAGTTGCGGAGAAAGATTGAGAGAAAGCTAGGGAATGCCCTAGTCATGAGGGTTGCCAAGAACACGTTGTTCCGCATCGCGCTAGAGAGGGCTGGTATAGACCCCAAGCCCTTGGAGGACTACCTTACTGGGGTTAATATGTTCGTGTTCACTAACCTAAACCCGTTCGAGGTAGCAATGGCCATAGACCGTGTGTTTACCACTGCGCCAGCTAAGCCCGGGGATACTGCCCCAACAGAGATAGTGCTCCCAGCGGGTAATACTGGGTTCAAGCCTGGCCCGATTATGAGTGTCTTTGGCAAGCTCAAGGTCCCAATAAGGGTCCAGGGAGGAACTATCTGGATAGCAAAGGACACTAAGGTAGCCAAGCCCGGGGACACTATTAGTCCCGAGCTAGCATCCCTTCTCCAGAAGCTAGGCATAGAGCCAATAATAGTCAAGCTCAAGATAAAGGCTGCCTACGACTCCGGGGTGGTTATCCCAGGCGACCAGCTAATACTAGATCTTGAGGCTTACCGCAACGACGTGATGCGCGCACACTTGAACGCGCTCTGGCTAGGAGTCGAGATAGCGTATCCAGAGCCAGAGGTACTCGAGGTAGCAATACCACTGGCTGTGAGGAGAGCACTGGCAGTAGCTGCCGAGGCTGGCTACGTGACACCAGACAACGCGGAGTACGTGCTAAGACTCGCTATTAACAAGGCACTAGCCGTGGTGGCAGCGCTTGGAGACAAGGCTAAGGAGCTAGGAATAGAAGTAGAGGTAGCAGCACCAGTAGCCGCGCCAGCTGCTGAGGAGAAGAAGGAAGAAGAGGAAGAGGAGAAGAAAGAGGAGGAAAAGAAGGAAGAGGTTAGCGAGGAACAACTAGCCGCCGGACTAGAAAGCCTCTTCGGATTCTAGCCACCCTATTTCTCTCATTTCACGCGCTTCCTATTCATAAACAATCCTGCCTAAATACGATTGAATTTATTTCAACTCCCCGGGCTCCGTTATTGGTTCTAAGGCTAAGCACTATAGGGGGCTAGGTTCCCGGTCTAGGCCTAGGGGTAGCTAGTTGAGCGCATCACCTAGCGAGTACGAGCTTGAGTTCTTCCAGCGTGAAGGCTTTATTCGTAAACGGTGCAGGATAGGCGGAGAATTCTTCTGGACACTTAACCCTAGCCAGGACCACTGCAACGATGCGCCCTGTGTCGAGTACTATTTCTGGGAGGTGCCACGCAGCGTCCCACCGCTTAGTGTAAGTGAGGCCCGTAGGCGATTCATAGAGTTCTTTAACCGGCACGGCCACGAGGTCGTTGAGCCGCGGCCAGTTGTTGCTAGGTGGCGTGAGGACCTTTACCTAACTATAGCGAGCATTGTTGTCTTCCAACCACATGTTACGAGTGGATTAGTTCCTCCCCCAGCTAACCCCCTTGTAATAGTTCAGCCCAGTATTAGGCTAGAAGACATAGACAATGTAGGCGTAACCCTTGGGAGGCACCTAACATCCTTCGA
>JALVHV010000106.1 GCA_027028845.1 Pyrodictiaceae archaeon
CGGGTCACGGTTCTTTAGTTCCTGTATTTTCTCAAATAATCGCATAAAGGCCCTACTAGGTCCTCTGTATTTTGCGCCATTAGAAGCGACCTCTAGTAATATGTATGAGTTGAATAGAGCCCTGGCCTCAAAACTGTTTACTAGGTCTTCGTGACTGAGCTGTCTCCTTAGTATATGGGAAGCTTTATTCAAATACTCTCTATAAAGGGGGTATTCTTCTTCACGAAGAGTAGATGGGCCGAATTTTACGCGCCGGCTAGATATATGGCGTTCACCTATCGTCGGTACGATTATCTTGCCATAGGCAGCTTTATGTCGCCAGGACTGTGTGTCACCACTATCTATTCCAATACTTTTAAGTAACGGTATAATGGCCGCTGATGCAAGGCCTAACGCGTGAAGCTTTCCTCTCCATATCTTACGCATCAACAATAAGAATAGTACCGCCTTGAGCCGCGAACCCTTACCAGACAGCTGCATAAAGTGCGGAATTAAGCCACCAACCGCTGCTGTAATACTATGAGACTCGTAGACTCTGAGCTGTATCCTAAGCGACTCCCCCACGGATAAATGAAATACCGGGATTAGGCGCCCTTCCTCTATTAATCCTCGCAACATGTTCTTCATACTCATGAAGCTCGAAACAGTCTTAGCAATTTTCATAGCCCTTATCTTCTCATCGTCTCGGGGGCCTGGAGGATAATCTAAGCTTATATAGTAATCTGCATCAACCTCTCTATACACTTTAGCTATTTTATCAACACCTGGGTTAAGCCCTCGCGAGAGGAATTGATATCCTCCACTATCTATCCATAACTCAATATTAGTGTTATCTATGCCGAGGATTCTTCTAAGGTTGCGTCCCCTTACCTTGCTTAGCCCATAACTTAGTATCTCATATGCATTCACCATAACGCCCTCTATGGGAAGCAATAGCCAAGGGCGTGGTATAGCTTGTAGGGGCGTCCCTAGGATAAGCTTGAATGCACCCATTGTATTACGCCACTTATAGAGTAATACAAGGCTATATCTAGGACTAAAGGTATTATCCGAGTGAGAGAGTATATCTAGAATAAACATATGTTAAAATAATAGCAACTAATAGTAAGCTCGGCCCAAAACATAGAATACGGGAATGACGAGGCTCGAAAGGTCCGAAGAAAGAAATGTGGAACCGCGCAGCACTGACCCGTATATATTAGCTTTAAAATACAAAATAGTCCTAGTTTTTTATTCAAATATCCTATGTAACTCGATATATTAGTATAATTCGCATGATGAAGTTACGCACAGAGGAGCAGAAAGCAATGACTGAGCCCACCTTTCTGAAAAACACGCTATGTTTCTAGTCCTCTAACTTGAAAACACACCTATAATGAATCTTATCACATTCAACACTAACAACTAATTCATCATTATTAAGATTATACGATATATTATTACAAGATAGGCTACGAATTATAGGACAACTACCTCTACCTATTTTTATCTCGTCAACAAGAAGCCAGGGAACGTATGAATTATATAAAGCATATAAGTCTAGGAAAACTTGCCGTAACGCTTCGACAAAGGATTTATCAATATATTTGCTAAAAAGACTCCCACCACAGATCATGCATGAATATCTTACTAGTACCTCGAACGATGGATCGATTAGCGCTAATATAGGATTAACTGATTCCCGAAGCTTAACAACCGTACTGACATCCATTCTAGGCATGTTATCGCCTCTTTGGCTCAAAGACCACTCTAGGTTTTATACCTAGAATCTTCTCATATAGTTGAAGCCTTTTCTTGACATTAGGATAGAGTACTAGATACTCAGGCTCTAGCAGGTCTACTATCTCCTGCCCAGCTATGTTGATTAAGCGCTCTAAGAGGCTTCGCCAGCATGTGTCGTCGCCGTAGGACATGAAGAGAGCTACATGAAAATTGACACCATAGTCTAAGAGATTATTAACGGCCATTAATTGATAAGTAAAAGCCTTGGGCTCTGCTAGAGTAAGTTTAGCGAACCATTCCTCGTTACAAGCCTTAATCGACACACGTACATGCACTCTACTATATTTTGCTAGAGACCGTGCACGCTCACGTAAGGCACCAATGAGTATTCCATTTGTTTCAAGTATGAATGTGAAATCAGAATTTTCAATGAAGTCCAAGAGGCTAAGGAGGTGTCGCCAACCTATAGTTGGCTCTCCACCAGATAATCGTATATACCTATAGTTATGCTTCCGAGCTATGTTGCTAAGCTGATTATATGCCCGCTCTGGTGAAACGAAGAATCCGAGCCGCGGGTCATCTCTAGCTCTTCCGCTCCAACAGAATATGCATCTAAGATTGCAGCCAACGACGTCGCCGGTAGAGCTTCCGCCATAGAACCTTGTTCCCCTAAACCTGTAGTACTTCCTATCAGATCCCCTCTGGACAAGCTCCTCTAATCGAAGACCAAGCTTTACCGGGTCAAAGCCCTTGATTCTCATTATTTTCTCCCGTCTTAGCCCGCATTATAATAACAGCGACGGGTTGGCAGAGTATAATATTAAGGAGATTTCTTACCTACAAAATGTGCTGGATGAGTGATAGAACCCCGGCTGACCAAAAGACTCCTAGGATAGGGATGAGGAGGTCCTATCCTGACTGACTTTCTTCAATGTTCTGTGCTATTATATTTAGGCTCCTTATGGGTACGCTGAAAGCCCTTGCAACAACGCTACATGGAGCCATAAAGGACAATACGTTAGGAGACTTAAGCGGATTATTATGGAAGTATATAACCTGCTCGGAACCCTTTATAAATACGAGCGATGCATCATTTAATTGGTCGTATATATGTGGATGCTCATCCTTAGTTACTGTCAATGAGTCGCTGCCCATATCTAGGACTTCCGAAACATATTCTATTAGTCCATAATTTTCTAAGTCCTCGGCAACGACAAAGTCTCTGTATCTTGCGCCCCGGACAACGCCTACAATACCTAACCCTAAATCCTCAACAAGAATTCTAATTATGTTTTTATCATAGGGAAGCTCCATTACTGATGCAAAGAGGTAATAGACCGTGCCACCAGACTCCCCTAACTTCTTCACATACTCGACTAATTTCGGCGAGTCATCACGACCAAGTTTTATCGACGAACCTATGAGGGCTAAATCAGCGGGCCCCGGGGGTTCTAAGAGAACTTTTTCCGGCACATCCAATACGTTATACCCTGTTGCAAGTGCACTAGCATATAGGGCTAAGCGGAGTTTTTCCTCAAGCGGTTTTTCCTTAAGCATCTCATAGATCTCGTTTGCACGGGTCAAAGCCGCATTGATCTTTTCCTTGACCAAGTTTTCGTAAATGTTCTTACCTCCTAGAAGTGTCTTAAACCTGCGAAACACGACAGATTCTAGGA